>CAZOCN010000089.1:0-5930 GCA_964578315.1 uncultured Candidatus Bathyarchaeia archaeon | reverse complement strand
TATTGCGATACTGATTCAATCCATATTTTAGCAACATGTCCAAACCCAATAGAGAGTAGCAAAGAATTGGGTGGATGGGGGTTTGAGTATGAAGCGGAACAGGTCTATTATAGACCTAAGTTTTATGGTAAGAAGACAAAGGGGGTACCGAAACGAGCAGAGATATTGAAGAATGATGATAGCGTTATAGAGTTTAAATATCAAGCACCGATAAAACGAGCGACATCAATAAGGCGAAAATTACCTCAAAATAAATGGATAGAGATATTAAAAGAGTTACGCAAGACCGACGATAAAAGAGTTTGGCATGAAGAAACAGGAACCAGTAAGCCCATCTATATAAACATAACAGAATAACATTAATAACGTTAGGTAACATCAATACAGGTAATAACGATAAGAATGGATAGAAAGATTTTAAGTGACTTAGAAAAAATGAATATGGAAAGGAAGCGAGCATGGGAAGCTTATGAGAAAAGCTATAAGAAAAGGCAAGAGATAGATAGACTTATGGAGGAGGGCATAAAGACTTTTGATGAGCTGGTGTTTTATATACGTGAAACGTTAAAGGCATCAGATGATATAAATGTAAATGCCCGGAATGTAAACAACGAGATTTTATATATAGAGAGTGTGGCGGTAAAGCGTGAATTTAAAATCCTTCTTAACCTTATACTTATGGGTGAGGAGGAAGAAGAATTGGAAAGGAATGAGGAAGAAAGTATGGAGGTGAGGTGATTATGGGAGAAAGTGAAACTTTCGATATTGATAAATTAAGCAGGGCAATAGCTGCGGAACTGAAGAAGCTTAACGAGGCTGAAAAGCCACAGGCGCCCGCAGTACCCGGTGACATGGAGAAAGAAACTAAGACCATGTCATGGAACTGCCCGGAGTGTGGTGAACCATTAAAGGGTGGTGAGCGACATTGTCCCGGATGTGGTGTGGAATTGGAATGGGAGCCCTAATCTTGATGTGTTTAGGGCAGTTTATACAGGTAGATACTACCGATAGCCATGAATATCAATATCCGGAATATGTTTGTAAACATTTTGCTATGGACTTTCAGAGCAATGCGAGCCATTTTAACATTCCAATAAGACTTGTTCATATACGGAATAAGACCATTGACCACATGTTATGTGCTTATTACATAAGTGACGAAAGGAGAGCGAAATATGGACTGGTGGATAAGAGATGGATATTCATTGAACCCCAAACCGATGAGGTGTTTTTCACATTACCGTATAGGAATATATACTTCATGAATATAGGGAGGGAAATAGTATGACCGAAGAAGTGGACATGTTAAAGATATTGAGTGAAGGCGCAAAGAATATTGAGGCGAGTGACCTTGATAGCTTTTTAGCTACACTCGCCAAATACGAGAGACTCCTTGATAAATTCATAGGTATATATAATAGACTTGATAGGAGTGGAGTTATACCGGTGATATTGCGAGTGGTAGGCAAGCGAGCCCAAATTGATGTAGATAAGCCCATTGTGAACCCATTGAGTATTGTAGCGAGGACAGCCACACACAGGGCATTTTTTGAATTCTTAAATGACCTTGATGAGCGTGATGTCAGAGAAATTCATAAGCAGATTTTACTCTCCATAAGTATGATGGAGATAAATGAAAAAGCAAAGGTTCAATCTCCAGATAAGGAGTTAGGAGGTGAGAAGGAAAAGAAATGAGGAAAGCATTTATAGCATCTTTGGTGGTATCGAGTGTTATAACGACATTGATACTCATGTCCACAGTGGCATCGGCATATAGTTTCGGTTACTACAATCCGGTAAAGCCAGTAGTACCGCATGTTGTACCTGACATGCCAAAGATACCTTCGTTAACTGATGTGAAGATACCGAAGGTAGTTATCACACCGGATGAGTATAATGACCTTGCGGATAATATAAAGACAGATGACGATGACCCACATGATATGGACTTTAACAAGTGGAATGAAAAGCATATCAATGATAATGATTTATGTAAACCGGTACCACCAATAAATGTAAGAAATATATGTCCGTGGGCATGGCTTCATGGGTTCAGGTACCCCATATTTCGGTGAGATAATATAAGAGCATGTGTTTAAAACCTTTTTCCTTTTTTTCTATTTTTTAAAAGAAATGAACCTAAAAGAACGTACAATAGGAATAATAGGAGCGAAAAGGAGCGGAAAGACATATTTTACGGCAAAGTTAGCCAATAAGCTAATCAATGAAGGTGAAAGGTTAGTAATATTTGATACTATTGGCGAACTTAACAGAAGGATAGAGAAAGGAAGAATATATCATATTGAACCCGATACCCGTGAAGGTGGAGATATGCTATATCAACAGGCAGTGAGTTTCGGGATACTAATGAAACAGTATAAAGGTAAATTACCGATAGGTGTAAATCTTATAGACCTTACCCGTGATGAGATTGTTTATTTCACCGATGTGGTGTTAACCACGGTGGGTAAGATTGAGAAAAGGTATTTTATATTTGATGAGGTAGCTGAGTATCTGAACCAGTTTTACCGGCAAAGTAAGGAATTGGAACGGTTAATAAGACATGGTGGTAACTGGGGGAATACTTTTATATTCAATACCCAGCGCCCCGCATACTTACATAAGAATACTTTTAATCTTATTGATATACTTATTGTTTTTAGATTGAATTGGTCACGTGATTTGGCGGTATTGAAAGACCTTTTGAGTAATACCGGGTTAAGTGATAAAGAGATAAAGAAAGAGATTGAGATAATAACCCACCAGAGGGTGGGTGAATTCAGAGCCTACCAATTGTATTTATCCAGTTAAATGTATAAGGATTTAAATAGCTTTATACATTCCAATGTATAAAATAACATTTCGTTATTTAGAGTAACGTAATATTAGGAGGTAAGGAAAAAGTTATGAGATTAGTGGGTGCCAAAGTAAGTGGGAGTGTGAACTTTATGGACTTGTTAGGTGCTGGCGTTGTTAAATACTTTGAGGAGCGAGCATTATCTGGCGTAATAGGCAACGGTACAGTTATGAGTGGTGCTATAAAGCTTGTTATAGCTTATATGGCACGGAGGTTTATCGGTAAAGGTTTCATGGGCGACGCCATCGGGTTAGGTTTCGGTGTTGACGGTGTAGAAGACATCTTGACCAACTTTTTAGGTGGCGCTGGTGTTGGCGGTGGACAGTCATGGTAAAGGAGGTGAGAAGATAAGATGGCTGAGAATATATTTGTAGGTGAATACCGAATTGTTCATCTGGATGCTAATGACAACACAATAGCTGATTTGCTATCGATGAGGTCAGAACAGTTTGGTATCCAGAATGGTTCTTCAGGTACAGAAGCAACTTATGAACGTGACCTTCAGAAGCTGCCAAAGATACCAAAGATAAATGATGTGCTGGCTGAAGATGATAAGCTGGTGGTAAGGGTAAAGGCGGATGCTGATACGGTAGTAGATGTGGATGATGACGGTAATTACATACTGGTGCCGGTAACGGTAAGAAATGTGAGGACTAACGTTATCTATCCAAAGATTCTTGCTTACGTTGATTTCACGGATTTAATAGATGCTGACATGACCCTCAAGGCGGGTAAGTGGTATAACTGGCTGGAGTATGTTGTACCCGCACAGACCGAACTCAAGTTGGGTGTAACAATGCCAGACGAGCGAACCGCAAGCGCTCTATCGCTCCAGTGGGATTGTAATATAACCACATAGGGTTTTAAGATTTTTCTTAAACCCCTATTTATTGAGGGAAGCACCAGCCAAGCCCCTTTACGGGGCAGCCGGCAACACCGGCAGGGTGTTAGGAGGAAGGCATGGGCGTATTTGATATTTTTTTGAATCAGGTATCGGGTAGAGTTAACTCGATAGAGAGTAAGAAACGGGAGAGTTACCGTAAAGGTGGTAAAAGAACTATAATTTTACCATCAATAGAGCCCGGTGACTTCTTACAATATACACATGAACATCCGAAACTTTCGGGTTTGGTTAAAACTTATGGGTTATTTAACTCTATCACGGTAATTAACAACACAAGCGCTGATTTAATGATTGAACTGGACTTCTCAAAGGATAAATCCTATCTCGTTGTTTCCCATTCCACAATCTCAATAGAGGAAGTGGAATATCTGGGGTTCAATGTTAAGAATGTAGCTTCAGATATACCGAGTGAAGCTAATCAGTGTACAATCATAGTAGCCTATGAACCCGGATTGATAAGAGAAAGGAGGGTGGAAAGATAAAAATGGCATTTCCTATTATACCGGTTCTAAGTGGAATAGCAGGAATGGGGGCAGGCGCTGGAATAATGGGCGCTCTGGGTGGTGGTAAGAAAGAAATAATTGAGCATGCCCCTTATGAATATTACGCACCAACCACATCGGAAGTTTATGCCCCTACTTATGCCCCGCAGGTACAATATAGCCCACAAATCAGTTATCAATATGAGGGTGGAACATATATTATATCTTCACCCTATGCGGTATCTAAAAAGGAACAGAAACAGGCACCTACATTAACACCAGAACAGCGTGGGGTTTGGGAGTATCCTATAACGGTCAGTCAGGCACCTACACATACACCACAGTATGGTGATGTGGGAGCGTCATTACTACCAATAGCTGTTATTAGTGTTATCGGGTTAATAGCTTATGGATTGATAACAAGGAGGAAGAAATGAAAGATATAGGTGATGTTCTTATACTCGGTGGAGTAGCTGCGGCAGGCTACTTCATTATGAGGTCAGCACCCGCAGGTGGTGGAACTGCGGGAAGGATTGAACCTGTACAGTATATTTCTAAGGTACCGTTAGGGTTATCTCCAACTAAGAAGCCTATCGGAACCGAAACGGAACCACAAAGTACACCAATAGTTATTAATTTACCTTCTGAATCCGTGACATTCCCGGCACCACAGTTACCTACCATAAGCAGTTTACTGCCGGCACCACAGCCTACACAGGCACCACAGCCTACTGTTTCACCGGTTACTAAAACACCACAGGTTACTAAGAAAGAAAAGAAAGAAACTAAAAGTATATTGGAAGAAGTACCCGCAAAATGGAAACCTGAAACTACGTTCTGGGAACAGATACCTAAACCCGCAGGAGTAACAAAGTCTTCTTCAAAAAAGAAATCATTACCGAAAGATTGGAGTAAAGGCTCACCATACTGGGAACAAGCATTAAAAGAACCTGAAAGGTTCAGTGAACGAAGTGTGTGGGAAGTAGCAAAAGAGATTGATAAAAAGAAAAAAGAAACTGCTAAAAAAGAAACTAAGAAACAGGAAAAGATTGTGGCACGGGGAACAAGACCGGTAACCGCAAAGCGAGTAGCCACTCGCTCCAGAGCAGCATTTACGAGAAGTTTTGGATGGAGGTAAAAAATGAAGAAGATAGAAACGTTGGCAGCTATATGTGGAATAGTAATATTGGAAGGGATAGCATTGTATAAAGGTATAGATGGAACCATATTTAGCATGGTTATCGCTACTCTCGCAGGACTGGGTGGATATTATCTTAAAGGTGGTGTAAATGGTGTATTACTCCGGAAGGAAACGAGTGACTCGTAAATTTCACAGATGCGTAACGAAAGTAAGGAAAAGGTCACGTAAAGTTAACCCTTATGCGGTATGTATGAAGAGCCTTAAAATCACTAAGGTTAAAAGACATAGGAGGAAAAGGAGGAAATGACCATAAGAACATCGGGATATTATAAACCTAAAAGAACCGAAGGTGAGTTATTGGATAATAGCGACTTTGAGTTAGGGTTAGAATACTGGGATTTTGAGGGATGGAGTAGCGTTAAATGGCGTGGTGATTATGCTTATGCCCCAGCAATACAATGTACCTATGGAGGAGGTACCAACGAAATTAAGAGTATTGAATCAATTGATATATTCCCGGAAGACCTATTCTTAATGGCTGTTACT
>CAZOCN010000088.1:0-6036 GCA_964578315.1 uncultured Candidatus Bathyarchaeia archaeon | reverse complement strand
AAAAAAAAAGGGAAGAAAATGAAAGATTTAAAAATTAGGACAAAATAAAAAGCCAAGGAAAAAACAAGGAATAAAAAACGAAGCCCTTTCCCAAAAACATCCAAAAAACAAACCCAAAACCATAAAAATTGTTGGTGGGCCGGGAGAGATTTGAACTCTCGACCTTCCGGTCTCTGCTGGTGATTATCAGCCGGACGCTCTAACCAAGCTGAGCCACCGGCCCTCCCTTGCTTATGCGAATATTCTTAAATAGTCTATTAAAGAATTACGCGTTTAGCTGACACACTCAGCCTTCTTTCTACCTGAATTAGAGGAATATCCCATTTACTAATTTCGGGGACCATTAAAAATGAAAACATAAGGTATAGACTTGATCCCATATCTCTCTCCTCTGGAGATATTAGGGTCATCTCTTCGCTTTCAGTTATGTAGAGGTTTTTCTGGAGGATGAGAGAATACTCCTCCCTGGAGGAGGCTACATAATTTTGGTTTGTAACGTTCATTAACTGGAAAGTCTTTTGAGTGATTAGCGCCGCGGAGTCGATTGCCTTTAAAGGTGAAGAAAGCCCCCACGTCAAGTCGACTGGAAGCCAACCCCAAGGCGGGATATAAGCCACTGCCCATCCGTGCCAACTGATATTCTTCAAGATTAATCTAACATGGTCATTCCACAAAGTTAAATTCGCCTTATGTTGTATGTAAATGCAACCTGTCTGAAGGTAGGCAGGGATTCCAACTATTCTGCATAGAGATATGAAGAGGATGGCTTGATCGTCGCAGTCTCCTGAACGGTATGTGTAAGTCTCATTAGGATATAAGGGGTACTCATTCATTGTGTAGTGGACGTTCTTTCTTATCCAAGCCACAAAATTCTCCACTATGGTCAGAACGTCCTTCTCTTTTGACGTTAGATTCATGGCCAATTCTCTCAGTAGAGGATTTGAGAGTTGCCAGTTGTCACAGTCTTTACAGTATTCATGGACTAGTTCCTGGGGGATGTCTTCTAGGCTTCCGGAGGGTTCAGTTAGGTTATAACTGGGCCTCTTCTTATAGACAGCCTTGTACTCCACCGTAACCTTCAGGCTGTCTCCGGGCTTTAAGGTGGTGGAAGGTAAATCCAGAAGTGCATAGGGATTACCGTCTTCATCTCTTTTGTAGGATTGGATCGGATGGGAATGATTGATAAGGGAAACCGTCTGGATAGAGTTGTTCATGAAGAGTGAGACTGCTTTATCCATCTCCGACATCTCCCATGCCTCCGTACCATTATTGAGGTACTCTGTCTCTACGCGGATTATGAAGGAGGATGCTGTAGGCTCGGGTGTTACTTCGGGTTCTCTCCTCTCTAGGAAGATTAAAGCAGCCGAGAGGATGATTAACACGAAGAGCAGTGTAAAAACAGTTCTTTTATAGGATTCCATCCTCACCTCACCGAGCCTAAAGGCGTCTCTTGTAATAGAATCTCTAATTTAAGCAATTTATATTATCCTTCCGCGATATTTTCATGTAACTCGTTAAAAGGTGAAAGATGAGGGAGCATGAGCGTTGATTTTCCAGTGGTCACCGTAGTAGAGGGAGAGGCTGAGATTACGATTCCAGATCCTTCCAGATACAAGGGGTCAAAGGCGCCTGTATTTTACAATCCAAGAATGGAAGTGAGTAGGGATATAGACGTCCTAGCCCTGGAGGTATACGGTAAAGGCTTGGGAAGGAGCGTTGCGATTTGTGAGCCTCTAACTGGCTGTGGAGTTCGGGGAGTGAGGTTGGTTATGGAGGTGGAGGGTGTGGAGAGGGCTGTGTTGAATGATATTAATCCCTACGCCTCTTCACTGGCTGAGTTGAATGTTAAGCGTAACAAACTTCAAGGCAAAATTGAGGTTTTCTGTGAAGACGCTAATCTGCTCCTGTCTCGTTACGCCGCCCCAAGCAAGAGGTTCGATTATGTAGATGTCGACCCCTTTGGATCCCCCGTTACGTACTTGGACTCAGCCATGAGGGCCCTCAGAGGGGGAGGGCTTCTGGCTCTCACAGCAACGGATACTGCTCCGTTATATGGGGTTCACCCTAAAGCCTGTCTACGGAAGTATGGTGGGAAACCCTTGAGGACGGAATACCACCGTGAGTTAGGTCTCAGAATATTGGCTGGTCATTTAGTCGCTTCTGCGGCTAAACACGATATGAAGGTAACTCCGGTATTCTCCTATAGTGTGGATCACTATGTCAGAGTATACGCCATCCTCAGCCACAGCGCCAGAGAAGCCGACGATTCCCTAGGAAGACTGGGCTATATCCTCCACTGTTTCAATTGTCTACACCGCGAAACCTCCCAGGGACTCGCTCCCTTCAAGAACCCGAAGTGTCCAGAGTGCGGATCCAACCTTCGATACGCGGGACCGCTATGGCTTGGACAACTCTCGGATAAGGACTTCTGCGAGAAGATGCTTAAGGAGTTAGAGAAGAGAAGGTTTAGCAGTAAAAGGCGGATTGGTAAACTCTTGAGGTTAGTAGACGCGGAGAGAGAAGCCCCTTTAACTTATTACGTGACGGACTTCATCTGCGATAAGTACGGATGGCCGATTCCTCCCTTGAGAAGAGTTATCGATGCGCTCAAGAGAGGGGGATTCATGGCATGCAAAACTCATTTTCATACGAGGGGAGTAAAAACCAACGCTCAAGCTAGGGAAGTTATTCAGATAGTACGCTCAGCATTAGAGGAGTAAACCTCTGGTCTCACCTTTTCACGTTGAGTATCTCATCGAGGTTGAAGTCTAGGGAGTAATGGCATGCCACCCAATGACCGTTTTTCTGGGAGAAGGGCGGTTCTTCCGTTTTACATTTTTCGGTGGCGTAGGGGCATCGGGGGTGGAAGCGGCATCCGGAGGGAACGTTAATAGGGCTGGGAACGTCTCCGGGGAGAATTACCTCCTCCCTTTTTGCGCTGGGGTCGGGTAGGGGTATGGCCGCCATCAAGTAGAAGGTATAGGGGTGTTTCGGTGAGCGATAGATTGTATTTTTATCTGCCAACTCCACTATCTTCCCCAGATACATAACGGCGACTCTGTCGCTCATGTGGTGCACAACTGCGAGGTTGTGAGAGATGAAGAGGTATGTTAAGTTGAAGTCCTTTTGCAGGTCCTTCAGTAGATTGAGGACTGAGGCTTGAACCGAAACGTCCAGGAAGGAGGTAGGCTCGTCTAACACGAGGAACTCTGGATTCAGTGTTAATGCCCGTGCTATCGCTATTCTCTGTCTCTGACCGCCACTGAATTCATGGGGAAACCTGTACAGATGCTCCTCGCTCAATCCTACGCGCCTTAATAGAGTTACAGAACGCTTATAGGCTTCGGACTTATCGGAGGTTATTCCATGTATCTTCATAGCTTCATTCAGCATGGAGTTAACTGTCTGCCTGGGATCTAGAGAGGCGTAGGGGTCCTGAAAGATTATCTGCATCCTACGGCGAATTCTTCGAAGCTCCTTTCCACGCGCTTTTACAACGTTCACCCCGTCGAAGTACACTTCACCGGCTGTGGGCTCAACTAACCTTAGGATGCCCCTCGCGAGGGTTGTTTTCCCAGAGCCGGATTCGCCTACGAGGCCTAGCGTCTCTCCCCTTGCAATGTTGAAGTTTACTCCATCAACAGCCTTCACGTACCCAACGGTTCTTTGGATTATTCCACTTTTTATGGGGAACCATACTTTCAAATCTTTAACTACTAGTAGGTCCTCTCCCTGTTCCTTGCTCTCAGTATAGGTGGCAGGCGACTTCATGATTCTCTCTAACCTCCTTTAATCGTGGAACTTCACTGGCGCATACTTTCTTGGCGAATTTACAGCGGGGATGAAACCTACAGCCTGTAGGCGGATTTATCATCTCCGGGACTGTTCCAGGTATGGATTCTAGTCTCTCTACAGGCCTACTTATATTGGGTATGGCTTTCAGGAGCATCTTTGTGTAGGGGTGCATCGGGTTCTCGAAGAGCTCCCTTGTAGAAGCTATTTCAGCAACGTTCCCCCCATACATAACGGCTATTCTATCAGCCACCTCAGCAGCTACTGAAAGATCATGAGTGATTATCAGAGTTGACGCGTCTATTTTATCTCTAATCTCCCTCATTAGGTGAAGTATCTGAGCTTGAATAGTCACGTCCAAGGCTGTCGTTATCTCATCCGCTATGAAAATTGAGGGCCTTCTGGCCAAAGCCATAGCTATCATAGTCCTCTGCCTCATACCTCCAGAAAGCTCGAAGGGATACTGCTTCAAAATCCTTTCAGGGTCCGGAAGCTTCACGAGACGGAGAAGATCTACGCATAACTTCTTAACTAATCGCTTGGTTTTGCTTCTTGAAAGTTTTACATTAATTATCTTTTCTTTAGAGACCCTCCCTCTAGATAGGATATCTGAGAAGCTTACTTCACCCTTCTGGCTTTCCTCTAAAAGCGCCGCTTCTCTTAGTATATCTTTATCTATAAGGAAAACTTCTTCCAGTTGAGCGCCTATTGTCAAAACCGGATTCAGAAAGGTCATAGGATCCTGGAAGACTATTGCGAATTCTTTCGCCCTCAGTACTCGCATTTCCTCTTTCGATTTCTCTAGGATATTCTTATTTCTGAACAGTATCTCTCCATCTACGACATAGGCATTTTCAGGGAGGAGGCCTATCATCGTCAAGGCTGTTACGGACTTTCCACATCCTGATTCGCCTACTAGTGCTAAAACTTCCTTTTTGTGTAGCTTTAAGTCTACGCCATTTAAGGCTTTAACTTCTCCTCTGTAGGTGTGGAAGTTAACCTTCAGATTCTTTATTTCTAGGATTACTTCTCCTTCGTCCATGTTCTTCCTCTACCTTCTCAGTTTCGGGTCTAACACGTCTCTTAGTCCATCCCCGACTAGATTGAAGGCAAGCGACATGATAAGCATAGTTAATCCTGGGAATAATATCACCCAAGGCGCGTCGAATACGTGCATGTATCCATCTGCTGCCAAGTTACCTAGTTCTGGCAGGGCGGGGCTGGGTGAGAAACCTAGGAACATAAGCGCTGAAAACGTTAAGACTACGCCTCCGAAGTCCATCGTCGCTTGAACCAACACGGGGTAAATCGCGTTTAACATTATATGCCTAAAGAGAATTCTGAAGTGGCCTGCCCCTAACGCCCTTAACGCTTCCACATAAGGCTTCTCTTTTTCACTTAAAATCTGTCCTCTCATAAGTCTGACATAGGGAGGCCACCACACGATTATAATAGCCAATCTTAAAGCTTCTATAGTTCTGCCGAACATTGCAGCGAATACTAAAGCGAGTACTAGCGCAGGGAAAGCAAAGAAAACGTCTGTAATCCTGAGGATCAACTCGTCTACTTTACCACCCACGTATCCCGCTATAGCACCGATTATAGTACCGAATATAGCAGCACTGACAGTTATAATAACAGAATTTGACAGATCAACGGGGATGGCGAGTATGATCATTTTGAATAGATCTCTGCCCCAGCCGTCGGTCCCTAAAAGGAAGAACTCTGGACCCTGATACGTAGCGATTCCAGGCCCCCAGTCTATCAATGGATTATTCCACATATAACTCCTATAGAAGGGATAGGAATTACTCGGGTATCCTTGAGGGTAAGCCAGATTAGGGTCGACTAGGTAGTGGGATAAGAACGAAAGCACAATAAAAAATAACGTGATGATAGAACCGCTCATGACGAGCGGGTTCTTTCTTATAAGATGCAGAGTATATTTAAAATCCGCTATTCTGGCTTCCCATTCACTTCTTCTTCGACTTTTTATCTCACTTTCGATCTTTCATCCCTTCTAATATTTTATTCTCGGATCAAGGAAGACGTAAATGATGTCTACTACTAGGTTAGCTAGTACTATGATCACTGCGAATATGAGAGTGTATATTAGGAGGAAGTTACTGTCGCCTTGAAATACTGCTCTTAACGCTTGCTGTCCAACTCCTGGCCAGGAAAAGACGTATTCTGTTATCATGGCTCCTCCGAGGAGACCTGCGAAGAATATTCCGGTGAGCGTCA
>CAZOCN010000087.1:0-6066 GCA_964578315.1 uncultured Candidatus Bathyarchaeia archaeon | reverse complement strand
GCCGCCTCGGATTGGGCTATCTCATTCTCGTGGTGTGGGAATATAAGGTCCTTACCTCCACCGTGAATGTCAAAGGTTTCACCGAGATAAGCTATGGACATGGCTGAGCACTCTATATGCCAACCTGGCCGTCCCCTCCCCCAAGGACTATCCCAAGCTGGCTCACCATTTTTCTGACTCTTCCACAAGGCGAAGTCGGCGGGATTCTTCTTCCGAGGGTCTACTTCTATCCTAGCTCCGAGCCTCAGGGCTTCCATTCTATTCCCGGAGAGCATGCCATACCTTTCAAATTTCGAGACGTCGAAGTAGACGTCTCCGTTAACTGTGTAGGCGTATCCTTTGCGGATTAATTTCTCTATCAGATTTATGATTTCGCCGATGTGTTGGGTGGCTCTCGGACTGAAAGTAGGCTTCTTAACCCCTAATCTCTTTATATCCTCGAAATAGGCGTCTGCGAATTTCTCCCCTAACTGCTGAACGCTGATGCCCAGTTCACGAGCTCTCCGTATGGTCTTATCGTCAATATCCGTTATATTGCTCAAGTAGACAACTTTATACCCCTTATACTCGAGATATCTCCTTATCACATCAAAGGCAACAAAGGACCTGGCGTTACCTATGTGAATGTAATCGTAAACTGTTGGTCCGCAGACATACATACGCACCTCTCCCTCTTTTAGGGAGATGAACTCCTCCTTTCTGCGCGTGAGGGTATTGTAAACCATTAAGACCAAATTAGTCATTCCCCTCTCAGTTAGTTTTATAGCCTTTTTCTTCAAGCAGTCCTTACAAATATTTAAAAAATCACCTATCTAAATGTGAGCCTCAAATCTTTTATGATTAGAACTCAATCATTAATAGTTTTAATTTTAAATGGAGGTGGGTTGAATGAGTAAATTTCTAGTATTATTTCGTAGAAATCCGGTTGCTCCTTTTCCATCATACTTTGAAGAAAGTTTAAAGTTCTTTGAGAAAGTATGGGCTACTATCGATGACCTTATCAAGAAAGGAGAAATAACAGAGATGGGGACCTTTTTGGATGGAGTATCTGGTTATATAATAGCAGAAGGGGATAGCGTAACTACTCTAAAAAACGTTAGTATGTTTACACCTTTCTGGAATTTCGAAGTGCATGAAATAGTACCCTATCCAAAATCGAGGGAAATCTTTACAGGAATCATGAAAGCTCGGATAGAATCAACGAAGAAGTGATCTGTCACTCGAAGGCGCAACACATGAAAATCTAAACTTTTTTCTACTATTAACTGGGTCGTAAATGTAACAGAATCAAATAGAGCACCCTTATCATACCCGTTTAGTTACAGAGATTTAAAATTAAATTAGTTGTCAGCTTCATACAACCCTTCATCTCGGATACCCTATAGGCATTAGATACCGGAGACTCTCCTTGTCTAAGCGAAGCAACTCTTTTACTTGCTGATTACGGGGTCATCTCTCTATTTTTGGTAGTATTTCTCCGCATCGGAGGACTCCCACCTTAGAGTTTACTCCATGCCTCTTAAGGGCTATACTCAAGGCTTCTTCAACAGTCTCTGCATGCTCAAATCCTAGATCTGATTTATCCTCTTGGGAGAGGTACTCTGAGACGCAGACGACACGATTGCGTTCCATAACTTGGTTATGGAGTAGAACCATTCCAGCACCGATCAAGTCCTCCAGTGCCCCTTCCTCTATGGCTTGGAGGTTCTCTTCAAACTTGAATCTAGCTCTCTCTCTGACTATCGGATGTTGTCTGGCTATACCTTCTGGACAGGGAGTTACAAGTATTATCGTTCCTCCAGCCTTAGTTCCAAGACTTGCTAATATGAGAGCCTTATGTGCCTGCCAGTAATCTATATCTGCAGGGTAACTTGAGACTACAGTGATCTCAGCTTCACCCGGCACCTTCGGACAGTAAACCTTCTCAGCCATTTTAACTCCCTCCTTAAAAGCCTCGAGAGGATGACCAATAAACAATCCCGATACCTCATCATCCTCATTCAGAACAGTGTTTACAATCATCTTAAGCCCCGCCTTGATAGCCACATCATCAATTGCCTTCCTTACAGGATTATCTAGGTTTCCAGAGATCACCGTGAGCGGTCTGATCTTACCAGCCATGACGTGGGTCGCCGCAGTAGTCTCTTCTCCGCAGACACCTGGTTGGATCATCTTCCCTCCCCCTCCCCAACCTGCATAACAATGGGGAACTATATTCCCCACAGTGACCACGAAATCCGCTTCAACTACCTCTCGATTAACAATAATGGGGATACCCGATTCAGTTCTGCCTAAATTCACCAAGTTATCCGGATTCCTGTAATCATGGTTTATGACCGGGACCCTATCAACGACTTCCCTCCCGAACCTTTCGAGAATCTCCTTCTCGTTCATGTCTCTGTGGGTGCCTAAGGCTATGATCACCTTCATATCCTCATCTCTCACTCCCACCTTATTGAATTCATCAAGAAGTGTCGGTAAGATAAGCCTCTGAGGGGTAGGTCTAGTTATATCGTCACAGACCAGTAACACTCTGCTTCCAGCATCCACCATCTCCCTTAAGGGCGGCGATCCAATCGGACTCTCCAACCCCCTTCTTATCTCATCCTCTAAATCTTCAAGGGCTGGAGCCTTAACCCTATCCACTACATAATGAAGATTCCTCTCTGGAACCTCAAAAAACAACTCTCCCCAAGAACCTCTATTAAGCGAAACCTCCAATCCAAACACACCCTTTCAAACAAGGAATTAAATGTATACAACTCTTCGAGATATCTCTTCTGGAATAAAACCCAAAAAAGCACATCCTTCCAATAAAAGGGGAAGAGAAACCATAAACAGATTATGTAAAACCATATGCCCCTACGAGCTCCTCTGTCAAGTACTCCCACCCTTACTAGGTAGGAGGTACTTAATTAGGTTGGGAATGATTCTTGTAGGATTCCAAAAATAGTTGCTTCTTGTAGTTGTTAAGGGAAAATAGAGTTCAGTAGAAGCAAAGCGGTTATATCTGAATGTGTAGCCCCAATAGAATAGGGTCATCTAGGTCAATGGGGTCGTCTAGTTTGTACGATATTATAATTCTTGGTTCCGGTCCAGCTGGGTTAACGGCAGCCATATACGCAGGTAGGGCTATGCTGAAGACCATCGTCATAGGCGGAACGCAGAGGGGTGGACAGTTAATGTTAACCTCTGAGGTAGAGAATTATCCAGGGTTTCCGGAGGGAATCCAAGGACCAGAGCTCATGATTAACATGAGGAAGCAAGCGGAGAAGTTCGGAGCCGAGTTCGTCGATGACGATGCATCCTCAGTTGATTTCTCAAGTCGTCCATTCAAAGTTTATGTAGGCGAGGAAGTATACGAATCTAGAGCCGTTATAATAGCTACTGGCTCTTCGGCGAGATGGCTTGGTTTAGATTCTGAAGCTAGACTCCGGGGGAGAGGAGTCTCCGCCTGTGCGGTTTGCGACGGCTTCTTCTTCAGAGACAAAGAAGTGGTTGTTGTAGGAGGCGGTGACTCGGCCATCAGAGACGCCCTCTTCCTGACCAATATTGCTAGAAAAGTATACGTAATACACCGTAGAGACAAGTTAAGGGCTGAGAAGATACTGCAGGAAAGAGCCTTCAAAAATAGCAAGATAGAATTCATCTGGAGCTCAATAGTAACAGAGATCCTCGGCGAAGAATTCGTTAGCGGAGTTAAAATAAAGAATCTACTGACAAACCAAGAGAGGGTTCTGAAATGTGATGGCGTTTTCATAGCTATAGGTCACAGACCGAACACGAGCCTCTTCGAAGGAGTTATAGAGCTTGACGAGAGGGGCTACATAAAACGATACGGTGAAACCAGAACCAACATAGAAGGGGTCTTCTGTGCTGGTGACGTAGCCGATCCGAAGTATAAACAAGCCATCACAGCTGCAGCTTCAGGATGCAAAGCTGCCATAGACGCCACAGACTTTCTAGAGAAAATACCCTAACAGCTGTTAGAACAAGATACCTTTTAATCACTGGGTTTAGTATTGCCTCCTAGAGGATACGTGAATGTTAAGGGAAGCCATGTTTTATGAAAAACTAGAAAATAACGATGTACGGTGCCATCTGTGTAGTCACCGTTGCCTAATAAAGGATAAAAAGCGGGGAATATGTGCAGTTCGTGAGAATAGGAGTGGAGTGCTGTATTCTCTAGTATACGGGAGAGCCATCGCCGCAACTGTTGACCCAATAGAGAAGAAACCCCTCTTCCACTTCTATCCAGGATCAAAAATATACTCTATAGCGACCGTGGGATGCAACTTCCGATGTCTAAATTGCCAGAACTACTCCATTTCCCAGATGCCGAAGGAAGAGAACAGAATAGCCGGCGACCCACTCCCACCGGAACGTGTTGTCTCTGAAGCCAAACGCTTAAACTGTAAGAGCATAGCTTACACCTACACCGAACCCACCATCTTCTATGAGTACGCCTATGAAACCGCTAAGACCGCAGATAAAGAAGACATCAAAAACGTTTTCGTGACGAATGGATACATCACTGAAGAAGCCCTTAAGGAGATCGCCCCCTACCTTCACGCGGCAAATATAGACCTAAAAGGCTTCAGTGACGAGTTCTATAGAAAGGTCTGTGGAGCACGTCTAGAACCGGTTCTAGACTCTATAAAACTCCATAAGAAACTGGGGATATGGATCGAGATAACCACCCTCATAATTCCGACCCTTAACGACTCTGAAGAAACTTTCCGTGAGATAGCGACCTTCATAAAAGACATAGACCCAGGCATCCCTTGGCATGTAACTCAATTTTATCCGATGTACAAACTTTCGCATCTTTATCCAACTCCAATCGAGTCAATTCGTAGAGCTCGTGAGATCGGCCTCGAAGAGGGCTTGAGATATGTGTACGCTGGAAATGTACCCGGTGAGGAAGGAGAGAACACTTACTGTTACAACTGCGGTTCTCTCCTTATCCGTAGGTACCAGTACGCCATCATCGAAAATCGAATCGAAGACTCAAAGTGTCCCTACTGTGGGGCCACAATAGATGGATTCTGGAAATAAAAAAGAAGGGAACATAGAGCGTACTGTAAGGGCTATAGTTTTAATTTGGCATCTCCAAATTCAAGCATTTTTTCAAGTTTTTATACCGGTTTCTCACAGTAACTTCGGTGACATTTGCGGCTTCAGCTATGTCTTTCTGGGTTTTTCTCTCGCCTCTCTTCAGACAAGCAATGTATAAGGCTGCTGCTGCCAAGCCTAGGGGATCCTTCCCTGCAGCAGCTTTCTTCTTCTTCGCTTCCCTTATGATCTTAATGGCTAATCCCTGAGTTTCACCGCTTATATCTATCTTCTCCGCGATCTTTGAGATGTATGTAAGTGGATCTGCTATCGGCATTTGAATCTCCAACTCCCTAAGGAGGAGACGGTAACACCGGGCAACATCCTTCTTATTCACTAAACTTGCTTCAGAGATCTCTCTTAGTGTCCTAGCAGTCCTAGTAATTCTACAGGCTGCGTATAGAGAAGCAGCTGCGATGGCAGCTATAGAACGCCCACGAACTAGACCCTTATCTAAGGCCTTCCTGTAGATAACTGCCGCCTTTTCCTTCACCGATCCAGGGATATACACCTTATCTGAAAGCCTATCCAACTCAGCCATAGCCTGAGCTAGGTTTCTGTCTACTGAAGAATGCACTCTGGATCTTATCTGCCATTTGCGGAGCCTCAGCATCTGTAGCCTGGTTGATAAAGGAAGTTTACGACCGAAGGCATCTCTGTCGATTCTCCCTATAGCGGTAGATAGTCCTTTATCGTGAACAGAATAAGAGGTTGGGATCCCTACACGGCTTCTGGACTCCTTCTCCTCTTGAGTGAAGGCCCTCCATTCAGGGCCCTTATCCATCATCTGATCACGGATGACAAGACCGCAATCGCTACAAACAGTCTCTCCAGTATCATAATCATGAATAAGATTTGTGCTCCCGCACTCGGGGCACTTATCCATCAAACGTTGACGAACTTTCGCTTTCTTCAAACCAACATACCCTCCACATATTATATTATTTGAAA
>CAZOCN010000086.1:0-6071 GCA_964578315.1 uncultured Candidatus Bathyarchaeia archaeon | reverse complement strand
GAGAGCGTCAAAGACGTGATAGCAAGGCAAAACTGGAGTTCGGGACGGAAAGAAAACGCCGTCCACGCCTATTCAAACTTTCTACGGATGGTCGGAGGCAAGTGGAATCCGCCACGCTACAAACGCGTTGAAAAACTGCCGTTTGTTCCAACAGAAACAGAAATTGATCAACTCATTGCGGGATGTAGCCACAGGATCGCAACATTCCTTCAACTTTTGAAGGAAACTGGAATGCGCCCAGGAGAAGCATGGCTTCTCAGATGGACTGATATTGATTTCAACATTAACAGTGTCCGAATTACTCCAGAGAAAGGAAGTAACCCACGGACCTTAAAACTCTCTAATAAACTTGTAGCTATGCTCGGAGCATTGCCTCGAAAAAACGAATATGTATTCAAGAACGGACTGCTAAAACATTTTGCAGGGGGTTTCAGACAGCAACGAAAAAGGATAGCCGCGAAACTCAGAAACTCTAGACTTAACTTGATCACCTTTAAGACATTCAGACACTTTAAAGGAACGATGGAGTATCATAAGACAAAGGATATCCTTCATGTCATGCAAGTTCTCGGTCACAAAAGCATCAAGAGTACTCTAGTCTACACCCACCTCCTAAACTTCAAAGATGACGAGTTCATCTCAAAAGTCGCCCGTACGGCAGAGGAAGCCTGCAAGCTGGTGGAAGCTGGATTCGAGTATGTATGCACCACCCCCGACGGCTTAATGCTCTTCAGAAAGCGTAAATAATAAGGGGGTTCTTCCAAAGTGCGGGGGGTGGGACTTGAACCCACGCAGGCCTACGCCAACAGGTCCTAAGCCTGTCTCCTTTGACCAGACTCGGACACCCCCGCATCTCACATACCGCCTATTCCCTTTAGAAGAGCTTAAATTTAGGTTTTCTGGATTCATAAAAATAAAATTTTATGCGTAAAATTCCCTGCATTCTCCAGCTTCAGCCTTCGTTTCTATAGTTAAGTTCACCTTCAACTGTCTGAGCTATTCTTAGGTGCATAGGAGATTTACAGCTTGTCAGAGTGAGTATACTCTCCTTGTCTAGGAAGTCACAGAAAACATAACAAAAAAGAAAGGATGATTGAAGGAATTACTTTGTAGTGCTCTCAATTATTTTGTACAGCACTGCGTACAAGTCTTGTGAAGGTGGAAAGAACTGCAGAACTGGTGTAACCTCTGATTTCATATTAGGAACGTTTTTCGTAAGGAAGTCTTCGATCTGTTTTCCCGCTTCACTTGACTCCGACGTATAAACACACCAACCACCAGTTTCATGTATGTAGGAACTGCACAGGCTGATACCATCAGGAAGATTTCCAAGCGCCTCAATTACCTTCTTTCCTACTGCAATAAAGTCCTCTTTTTTCCAAGTGTGTACTGCAACAAAAATCGGCATTTATTTCCTCTCTCCTGAATATTTATCCGTTTTAATATTTAAGATATGGGGCAGTATTGACTTCTTTTTGTGGCACAGAGAACCGGGTTAAATACAAAACCAAGAATAAAGGCGAGAATAGCAACTGTCAGAAAAATCTGCTTTTTCTACCTATGTAAACAAAAATAAGAGCGCTACGTTCACTTTTATGCTCTCTGGAATTTGGCGATTTTCATCTCCGTGACGAAGGCCTCGCCGTAAATGTGATTCAAGGGTTTCACCTTCTCCACGTTCAACACATCGTTCACGCATCCTTCCTTCACTTCAGCCTCCAAGACTTCCCCCACGATCCAAATATGATCTGAAGCCTCCATGTGATTAACCATACGGCATTCAAGCCATCCGAAGGCCTCCGCTATTCTGGGAGGTTTAACCTTCTCCGCTTTCATCTCCGTTAACCCGGCCTCCTTAATCTCACTCACTTCATAGGGGAAATCCTTCTCGAGGATATGCATCAAGGGACCAAACTCTTTTCCTACTAAGTTGACCACGAATTCTCTGTTTAGTTGTATATTCTTCCAAGTATCGTGTTTGGCACTACATGCAAAACCGAAGAGAGGAGGATTAACACTCAAGGGCGATGTCCAACTGAACGGCGCAGCATTCGATATGCCTCTATTGGAGACTGTGGATATTACAACCGTAGGCCTAACTAACAACTTGAAAAAGTCTTTCTTATCAATTCTCATATTAACACCTCCCGCTTTTCCCTTAATAATAGTTTGATATTACAAAATAATTTTTAGTATATAACGGAGAGAGTAATGTGAGAAGTCAAAAAAGGTTGGCGATGTTGATTGGAAGATATCGTCGGTTTCGTATTAAAATTTGGCGCCGAATTAGGGGCTGAGTATGTAGAGGCACGGTATCAAGAGGATTTGTCGGAATCTACTGTACTAAAAAACGGGGTTCCAGAGATCTCAGTTGCCCAAAGGTCCCGAGGCGTCGGTATACGCGTCCTCTATAAACGTTCCCTAGGTTTCTCTTCAACTAACCTCCTAACAAAAAGGGAGATTTCGAATTCTGTGAAGAAAGCTGTGAAGATGGCTAAGGCTACCTCTAAGCTTCTAAAGAAGGGTGTTAAGCTGAGCAATGAAAGATTATGTAGGGGAAAGGTGGAAGTTCCTCAGAAGATAAAACTTGAGGACGTGGATGTAGAGTTACGAGTAGAGGCTTTAAAAGAGGCTGACGGGTCTGCTGTGGAAGTCGCTGAGAAGGGAGGAATTAAACTTCCAGCGCGTATAATCTCTCTCGATACTCTATCGACAGAGAAGTTGGTGGTTACTAGCGATGGAGCCAACGTTTACTCTAGGATACCTAGAGTGGCTCTTAGCCTCTTTCTAACAGCTTTTCATTCTCAGAAGGGAGCTATCCAACGCTATAGTAACCTCGGTGAATCTTCTGGTTGGGAAGCAGTTGAGGGATGGAGCTTACCCGACTACTTCAAAGAGGAAGCTGAAGCTCTATCCAAAATCCTCTTAACTGCCAAGTCTCTGAAGGGTAGAAAAACGGACTTAATTCTGGGTCCGGAGGTAGTTGGCATAGTCTGTCACGAGTCCTCGGGGCATCCAGCCGAGGCAGATAGAATCCTAGGCAGAGAGGCTGCCCAGGCAGGGGAAACCTACTTGAAAGGGGAGTCCCTTGGGATGCGGGTGGGCTCAGAGATGGTGAATGTTGTGGACGATCCTACCCTAGACCACTCCTTCGGTTTTTACCTTTATGACGATGAGGGGGTCAAAGCGGAGAGGAGGTTCCTGATCAGAGAGGGAATCATAAACGACTTCCTCCATAACCGGGAGACCGCCCACGTATTCGGAGTAAGAAGCAATGCCTCTTCCAGAGCCAACGCTTACAACCGCGAACCTATAGTAAGGATGGCTAACACCTTCCTCCAACCTGGAGAGTACTCCTTTAAAGAACTTATAGAAGACATTAGAGATGGTGTATACATAAATAATTTCATGGAGTGGAATATAGATGACCGCCGTTTCAACCAGAGGTATGTAGGTCTAGAAGCCTACAAGATTAAGGACGGTGAGTTAACTCATCTAATTAGAAATCCGGTCTTAGAAGTGACTACGGTGGGCTTATGGTCCGCAATTGACGCTGTAGGAGAGGATCTGGAATTCCAAGCTGCCTATTGTGGAAAGGGAGACCCTATGCAGGGTATACCGGTTTGGACAGGTGGTCCACATATTAGACTGCGAGGAGTGAGGGTGGGAGGTTCTCAAGCATGAGGTTGATGGATCTTCCTTCTCGTGTTGTAGAGTGGGGCCTAGAATTCGGAGCCTCTGACGTAGTAGCTCATCTTATAGACTCAGATCATACCATGATACGCTTCTCAAACAATGAGGTGACGATCTCTAAAAACTATCGAGAAGCCGCAATAAGCATATTTGTTATGGTCGGTAAACACAGAGCGGGTTCAGAGCTTAATGTGATAGCCCCAAAAGAGGTGAAGAAGGCTGTTAAGGATATCATAAAGATGGCGAAGATGAGTCCTCCATCCGAAACCTACGCACCTCTACCCGAGGGGCCCTTCCAGTATAATCCAAGATTACTCCGGTCATCTAAAGTCTCCCTCCATCCAGAGCAACTCGCCGGGTATGTGGAGGAGGCTGTGAACTCCGCTTTGGAGGCTGGAGCTAAACGGGTCGCCGGATCCTTGATTGCATCAAACTTCAAAACCCATCTAGAGACCTCCGCTAAGGCCTCAGCGACCTATGAAGGCTCAAGTCTAGAGATTTCGGTAAGGGCCTTCGTCTCAGAGGTCGCCTCTGGACACTTCGTCTCCATTTCTCGTCGAGAAAGAGACTTCCATCCGGAAGAGGCCGGCAGGATGGCCGGGGAGATATCCCGTATAGCGGATAAACCGGTCACGGGTAAACCCGGAAAGTACACAGCTTTACTCGGACCCCTAGTCTTTGCAGATTTCGTCAATCAGATGGGCCATTCAGCCTCCGCTTTTCTTGTCGAGACAGGTCAATCCTTTTTAATTGAGAAGTTGGGAGAGCAGGTAGCCTCGGAGAACCTAACGATCATCGACGATCCCACTCTGGAGGATACTTACGGCGCTAAACCCTTCGATGATGAAGGTGTTCCTACAAGGCGAAACGTTATAGTAGAGAAAGGTATCCTGAAGACTTATCTCCATAATAGCACCACGGCAAAACGTTTCAAGACTGAGACCACCGCCAACGCCGGTCTGGTTGTTCCTTACCCTATGAACCTAACAGTTGAAGCCGGCAAGGAGAAGTTTGAGAAGATGTTAGATGAGATAGACAGGGGAATCTACGTGACGAATAACTGGTATCTGAGATACCAGAATTATCAGACCGGAGATTTCTCAACAATCCCTAGAGATGGGATGTTCCTAATAGAAGACGGCGCCATAACTAGACCTATAAAGGAACTGAGGATAAGCGACAATCTCCCAAGAATCTTCCAGAATGTTAGAGCTCTCAGCGATCAGAGAGTCTGGGTAAAATGGTGGGAAGTCGACATCCCTACCTTGACCCCTTTCGCCGTCGTTGAAGAACTTAACTTCACCAAGTCAACTCTGTGAACGTTCTAAGGATGACAAAATTAATAGCGAAGGATAACTCAATTCAAAGATTACTTGTGAGGGCGCTCTAAAATGGCCACCTTGGAAGAGATAATCTCAGAATTATCAAAGATACCTTACCTAAATCAAATCCTTTATGTAGGCATAATAGTGGTTGTAGCCGTAATTCTGGAACGCTTACTTACCAAATACATTAAGCAGTTCTCTAAAAAGAGGGATCTCCCCCCGGATGTCGGTAATGGACTAGTTCTCATCTCCCGTTTCGGCATCCTCTTAGGCGCTGTCGCTCTTCTACTGCGAACTGGAGGGGTTCCAGCTGATTGGCTCACCGCCTTCGGAGCCTTCGGCGGCACAGCCATAGGCTTCGCCTCCACGAGAACCCTCGGTAACTTCATAGCCGGTCTCTACGTGTTGATCTCCAAGCCCTTCAAGGTCGGAGATTACGTTAAGATCGGTAGCTATGAAGGGATCATAGAGGAGATAACAATCAACTATACGAAGATAAAGACCCCAGGTTTTAGCACGGTCTCCATCACCAACCAGAAGATACTCAACCAAGACATAATCAACTATAGACTCAAGAAGCAGACGTCAACGATAAACATCTTCGATAAGGGGGACAAGGCTCTCTACTGCTATAACTTCACAGTGGAGTTCGATCACACACTGACGAGTGAGCAATTGGATGATATGCTAAGTAGAGTTATCAACGAACACGCCCAAGAGTATCCGAAGAGACCCGAGTACAAGCTGGAATCCCTAAGTAGATTAAGCAAGACTTACAGGCTCTATGTCTACTTGAATGATCCGGAAGATATCTACGTGAAACGCGCTCAGTTTCTCAAGGCCATAACAGAGTCCTGGGAGAAGGCAAAACAGGAAGCCCAAGCGGGGTAATTCCCCTCCTAATAAACTGGAGACTGCATTTAACAGCTCTGGTCAAAAGTAGCTTTCTGCAGCCTCTAGAGATCGCAGGCTTAGGCTAGAATTCGATGAACTCTTAAATATTTTTTAGGATAAAAGACTGAGGCATGCCAGAAGATATAGAATTTGGGATGC
>CAZOCN010000085.1:0-6079 GCA_964578315.1 uncultured Candidatus Bathyarchaeia archaeon | reverse complement strand
AGAACCCTAAAAAGTACCTCCTAAAACTGAAACGGAAAGAGCCTGAAAGCCACGAGCATCATCACTAAGGGGTATTCCCAAGGACTATCGGAGAAAAAACAGTAACCTTTCAATCTCTTCTTGGGTAAGGGAACACCAGTTCTCTGTTTTATACCGCTACTTGGTAAGGATTTAACTCCACCTTAATTTTTTCTTTTAACGTGATGGTGTCTCCGTTGAATTCTGAATAGTAAGCGTAGACTTCAATTCCCTCTCTGTGAGCCTCTCGGAGGGCTTTTCCAAACTCTGGGTCTGTTTTGTCATTCGGGGAGAACAACTTTGCGTCGGTTCTCTGAACGATGAACAACACCGAAGCCCTGTAACCTTCTCTTTTCGCCTTTGCAAGGTCCATTAAGTGCCGCCTTCCCCTCTCGGTTACTGCATCGGGGAATAGGGCTCTACCCTCTTCTACTAGAGTACAGGACTTCACCTCTAGTAAACACCGTTCGGACCCATCGGTTAAGAGGAAGTCGAATCTGGTGTGACCATAACCGTACTCAGGCTTTATCTCTCTATACATCGAAAACTCTTCTAGGTCTCCGTTTCTCAGAGCTTCATAAACCAACCTATTAGGAATTCTAGAGTCTACGGATATCCTCTGACCCTTATAGAGGACACCAATCAAGTCATAGGAGGTCTTCCTGCCCTCCCCAGAGGCTCCTCTAAGGATAACCCTCCTTCCTGGAGTTAGAAACTCGAGCATCCTCCCAGGATTGGGAACATAAATTGGCAAGAGCCCCCCTTCGACATTCACAAGAGCTAAAAAGCGATTCGGTCTCTCTCGAAAGATCCCTTCAACCATTCTCCCCGTGATCTTTATGTAACTGACCACTCTCTCAGCTCTCCTCCCTCACCTAAAGCAGTATAGAAGACGCATAGATTAAACAAGTTCTCCCATAAAACTAGGAAACGTAATAATCCCTTGAGCCTCCACCTAACATATTTATTTACTCCACGGAGAATAAATTTTCTGGTTGGCGGTGACGACTCTGGCCCTGATGAGGCTAAAGCCTATGATTGGGATCTTGAGTGCAGAGCCAACCATTTAGAGGCCTTATTAACTTTTTATTTTACTTCCACGTTAATGACCTACAAACCTCCTTTAAGAGAATGCCGTGATAAACGTTGAGGCGTGAGATACTGCCGGTAGGGAAGGTCCCGGTAGAGGTGCTCAGGAAGGTTATACTGACCCATATCGGTGCAAGGCGTCCCGAAGTCATACTCGGGCCTTCAGAAGGGGAAGACGGAGCGGTTCTCAGAGTAGGAGATAAGATTATAGTATCCTCTGTGGACCCCATAAGCGGCGCCCTTGAAAAAGTCGGATGGGAAGCAGTCAACATAAGCGCCAATGACGTAGCCACCTTCGGAGTCAAACCAATCTTCTTCTCTTCCTGCATTCTACTGCCGAAAAAGGCGAGTGTAGAAGTTGTGGAAAGTATCTGCGGAGAAATAGACTCCGCAGCAAAAGCACTAGATATGGCTGTAATTGGCGGGCACTCGGAGATAACACCTGGCTTGGACCATCCTATCGTAGTAGGTTTCTCTATGGGTATAACGGAACCCGGAGAGTACGTCACCTCGGCCGGTGCAAGACCGGGAGATCTTATCCTCATAACGAAGCATGTTGGATTAGAGGGTGCGTCCATACTTGCAGCGGATCGTTACAATCTTTTGAGGGGTGTAATGAGCGAAGATTCTTTGAGGATTGCAAAGGAATTCTACAGGCAGATAAGTGTTGTTAAAGAAGCTTTACTAGCCTTCGATACCGGTGGCGTAACGGCTATGCACGACCCTACGGAAGGTGGCTTAGCAAATGGGATACACGAGTTGTCTGACGCCTCGAATGTTGGTTTCAAAGTTTATGAGGAGAAGATCCCTGTAGCGTCGGAGACGAGGGAGATATGCAACTTCTTCGGAATAGACCCCCTTCAATTGATAAGTTCCGGTGTTCTTCTAGCTACGATTAGACCGGAATTTGAAAAGCGCATAACTACCTTACTGGAGAAGAACGGTGTAGAAACCTCTATTATAGGTGAAGTGTTGGCTTCCAAGGAGAAGCGCATAATAGTGCGTAAAGACGGAACGGAGGCGAAGCTGATAAGACCACTTTCAGACCACCTCTGGAAGGCTCTAGCAAAGTGACACCAGCCCTTTGAAGAAGGAGAACGCCTTGTCCGGAGATAACGGTCTCTCATGGTCCAGCGTTTTCCGAGATAAAGACTCACTTGACATCCGTTACGTTCCAGAGAAGCTCCTCCACCGTAACTCTGAACTAGAATCTCTCTATAATACATTTCAGAATCTTCGGCATCCCGAAAGCGAGGCTCCGAGGAACCTTCTGATCTCAGGGGCGCTAGGTGTAGGAAAGTCGGCTCTGTCTCGATTTTTTGGACGTTTGATGGAGAAACAAGCGGGGGAAGTTGTGTATGTGCATGTGGATTGCTTCGAGTGTAGAGGAAGACCTTACCGAGTACTCTCTGAGGCTGTACAGAGAGTACAACCGCATTTCCCTGACCGAGGCTACTCTTACGAAGAACTCCTTCATATACTCCAAAATCAGTTAGAGAGCCAGAGAATCAGGATGCTATTAGCCCTCGACAAGGCCGAGTTCCTCTACCACACAGCTAAAACGTATCAACTGGGACTAGGTTTCGACTCAAAGACTATCTCCACAATCCACATCCTCGACAAGGAGAAGGAACTAGAAAAACTCAGCTTCATCGATAAGAGCCTACTTCAACATAATTTACTCCAACTTAGAAAGTATTCAGAGGCGGATCAGAGGGATATAATTGAATATAGAGCTGCTATAGCCTTCCGAGAAGAGGTTTTCACTCAAGAGAGTCAAGATTTACTCTTAGAAGCGGTCTCAAGCGCTGGTGGAAACATTGGTTATGGAATAGACCTGATGTATGTCGCAGGCGAAGTAGCTGACGAGGAAAAAGAGAGGCGTGTTCATCCTCTCCATATCCAAGAGGCTAAAAGGAGGGTCTGGAAGAACATTAGGAACCGCGAGCTCTCAATGCTGAATGTTCACGAGAGGCTCTTTTTGGTGGGAACTGCGTATTGTTTGGAGAGAAGACAGAGGGATTATGTGACGATAAGTGAAGCTGAGGATTGCTATGGAGAATTATGTAAGCGCCTGAACCTCCCTAGGCGCAGACATAATCAAATCCTCGAATATGTGGAGAGGCTCTCACTCCTAGGTTTTATGGAGAGGGAGATCAGGTCCTTCGGCAGGGGAGGGAGGACCTCACTACTACGCATTCCAGAGATGCCAGAAGCCTTTTTGGAGCGTGAACTTCTCCGATTAGGAATCAAGTGAGGTCTCGGTTCTCTTGGTTGATGAGAAAGGCAAAAAGATAATTCGGGGAATAGAGATTCTATAAGTTCGGTGCTTAACTATGATGCTTACGGAGCTAGATAGGGAGATTATGGATTTTGCAGACGTCCTTCACGAGATAGCGACTAATATAACTGGGAAGGCTCTCTATGAACGCCTCCCGCCTGCACAACTATGGAAGAAGGCGGAGGTTCCAGTTACGCGCCTTCTTAAACTAACTGAGAGTCTTAGGGATAAGATGCTGACTCTGAAACCTGAGAAGAAGCACAGTATAGAACAGAGATGTAACGCGATAACTAACCCCCTCGAATCTTTTAAAGAGATAATCCTGAGAAATGCGGAGCCTCAAGAGAGCACCAAGTTAGCTCTGGAACAGTTGAGGTCTGTGGTTCTCTCCGGCTCAGATCTCCTAAGCTTAGCTAAAGAGATACGAAATGACATCTCACCGGCAATTAATGAAATTCTAAAACTTAGAGAAATCTACGTTGCCAAGGACTACATATCCAGTGTACAGGTTCCAGACGCTCTAAAAGTCCGCCTTACAAACTTAATAGAGCAAGTGAACGCCTTGGAAACCGCTGTGATGGGGTTAGAGAATGCGTTAAAAAGGGTGAAGGGTAGAGTAGTGAAACTCCAGAAGGAGGCTATGAGATTACGGTTCTCGGAGGATAAGTCTAAGGAGAAGATCTAGGGATGAGTATGATCGACATCACGGAGAAGCCTGTCGTATTCCGAGAATCCTCGGCGAAGGGAAGAATAAGATTAAGGCCGGAGACCGTTAAGAGGATTCTTGAGGGGAAGATAGAGAAGGGAGATCCCTTCAGCGTAGCTAAGATAGCCGCAATCTTAGGGGCGAAGAACACGGTTACGTTGATGCCTATGTGTCATCAAATTCCCTTAACGAACGTTAACATCGATTTCAAGGTAGTAGATGAGAGGACGATAGAGGTTGTTTCAACGGTAAAGGCGATAGCGCAGACGGGAGTTGAGATGGAGGCCCTCACGGCAGTTTCTATCGCGCTCTTAAACATCTGGGATATGACGAAGATGTATGAGAAAGATGAGGAAGGGCAGTATCCAGAGACGGCGATCTCGGATATTAGGGTCATAAAGAAAGTTAAGGGAAAAACGAAATGAGCAAAACCTCTAGAGAACATAAGGCATCCGCACCTAAGAAGGTTAAATTTGCAGTCTTCACCTGTAGCACTTCACGCTACAGAACCCAAAGCTTAGGTGGGAAGGCTGAAGATCCCTCGGGAGACCTCATCGTAGATCTTCTCAAGGCGAAGGGGCATGAGGTAACAAGGCGTTCCATAATCCCAGATGATAAGGAATTCATAGAGAAGGCTGTAGAAGAAGCGCTCTCGTCTGAGGATGTCGACGCCATAATAACCTGTGGTGGAACCGGCATAAGCAAAACGGATGTGACAATCGAGACTATGAGAACCTTTTTGGAGAAGGAGTTAGAAGGCTTCGGAGAGATACTGCGGCGTATAAGCTATGATGAGATTGGATCGGCTGCGGTGCTGACAAGGGCTACGGCGGGGGTATGCAGAGGAAAAGTGATCTTCTCCATTCCAGGCTCGCCCCAAGCAGTTCGGGTTGCCCTTGAAAAGCTTATCTTGAACGAAGTGGGTCATATTTTGAAGCATGCTAGAGAAGGAACTGAGTAGTGATTTACGATAACTACGGAAGACCAACCATTAATCTGAGGGTTTCAGTCACTCAGAAGTGTAATCTGAGATGCGAATACTGCCACAGAGAAGGAGAAGTCGCCTCGAAAAGAGAGATGACGGTAGACGAGATAGTTCGCATAGTAAGAATAGCCTTGGAGCTGGGAATCAATCATGTGAAGATAACCGGCGGAGAGCCTCTAATTAGACCAGATATACTAGAGATTGTAGAAGGAATCAACGGTTTAGAAGGGGTCAAGGACCTATCAATGACCACTAATGGCACGCTTCTGGCAGACAAAGCAGAAGGTCTCCGTAAAGCGGGTCTCGTAAGGGTTAATATAAGCCTTCCAACCCTCAATCCTGAGAAGTTCAAATCACTCAGCGGTGGAAACCTCGAAGACGTTATAGAAGGGATAGAAGCAGCTGTGGAGGCGGGGTTAAATCCTGTAAAATTGAACATGGTTATCCTCCAGAGCTTTAATGAGGATGAAGTTGAAAGTTTGATCAAATTCGCGGCTAAGACTCATGCTATCCTCCAAGTTATAGAGCTTGAACCGATAAATATGGACTGGAAGTATTACAGCACTCATCACTATGCACTTAATGGCCTGGAGGATATGTTGAGTAAGAGAGCTGAGAAAGTAGAAACGCGTCCTTACATGCAGAATAGAAGAGTTTACGTCTTACCTGAAACGCGAGTGGAGGTTGTAAGACCAATAGAGAACACGGAATTCTGCGCCCACTGCACCCGCCTCAGAGTCACAAGTGACGGGAGGCTGAAACCATGCCTCATGCGTAACGATAACCTCGTTGATATTCTTACACCACTACGAGCCGGAGCTGAAGACGAAGTTTTAAAGGGAATATTTATAAAAGCGATCAAAAGACGCGAACCATACTATAAAACTAGAAGAAGGTAACCTTTCCAATAGCCCTCCGATCTTCTTTAGGCGCCTCCTTCAGAGAGGTAATTTACCTCTTCTTCTTCAAGTCCGAGCCACTCTGCGATGCGTGAAGCAGT
>CAZOCN010000084.1:0-6166 GCA_964578315.1 uncultured Candidatus Bathyarchaeia archaeon | reverse complement strand
CGACCTTTACTCCTGAGGTTGATGGGAAGAGAGGCGGAAGCCTTTAAGGTTGTGAAGGCTAATGCTGGTTTGAAGATGTTTCCAGCGAAAGGACGGAGAACCTTTGTGATGGTGAAACTCCTCAAGAAAGAGGACAATCTTATCGCGTACCCGGTTCCCACTGGACAATCGGGCGCGATAACAACCTTAGCTAAGGCGGATGGTTTCGTCATAATTCATGAGAAGAGGCAATTTATCAGTGAAGGAGAAGAGGTCGAAGTTCACCTTTTTAGTTGAAAGAGTATCAGTTTTGGAAGAGGGAGGAACCTAGTTGAAGCTCGGCTTAATCGGTTGCGGGCGGATCGCAACAGCCGTTCACATACCATCCTTACTAACCATCGACGGGATCTCTTTGGAGGCAGTAGCCGATAACAATAAGGATAGACTGGAGAGTACAGTGAGAAAATTCAAGGTTCAAGAGGGTTATTTGGACTATCGAGAGATGCTTAAGGAGGCAGATTTGGACGCCGTCCTCATCTGCTCCCCTCCCAGCACCCACTATGAGATGATCATGGAGTCTCTGCGATATGGAAAACACATCCTCTGCGAGAAGCCGCTAGCTGAAACCCTTCAGGAAGCTCTGAAGATTAAAGAAGTCCACAGAAGAAGCGACGTATTGGTTATGCCTGCCCATAATTTCATCTTCACACCAGCCTTCATTGAAGCCGAACGATTAGTAATGGAGGGTGAGATAGGGAAAGTAAAGAGCATAAGTGGATGTGCAATTTCGAATCTCACTTTTTATGGAGCCAAAACTGACTTTCGTATGCAAACTAGGGGAGGTGTAATCGAAGACCAGCTCCCCCATGTTATCTACACCTGTAACAAGATTGGAGGGGTCTTAAGAGGAGTGGAATCGGTGGAGGCCTTCCGGAGAAGACACCTCCACGTCGACGACGTTAAAGTTGTAGCAGACCTTGAGAGAGATGTCGTCGCAAAGATGATTGCGAAATGGTCGGGTTTTCTGCCCTTCTTCAAATTTGAGATAATTGGAGAAAGCGGCAGCTTGCACATGGATCTACTCAGAGCCCCTTACACTCTCGAGATAGTAAGGGATGGAGAGACTAAGAGAATAACATCGAAGAACAGTCTTCTTCAATACTTGGATGTTCTCCGTAATAGGCACCCCTCATACTACAACGAGCATCTCCACTTTCTGAAGTGTGTGGAGGAAGGAGAAGAGATGAGGGCTACGTTGAACGACGGCATAGAACTCGTAAGGGCGCTTTCTGAGATCATGACAATTTACGAGAAGAGTGAAGCACCTATTCAAAGAGAGGAGATCGTTTCCGTAGTCTCCGTTGGGGAAGATATAAAGAGAGCATTATATCGGTCTATCCGTCTCCTAGGAGACTTCAAGATCGATGCGGAGGCTGAAGTCGTCATCAAACCAAATGTCTGTTTCGGAAAGAACCCTCATGACATGGTAATAACTGACCTCCGCCTCTTAGAAGCCGTCATAAACTGGGCTAAGGAGAGGAGTAAACGCGTAGTTATTGTAGAATCAGATAATAACGCAGGACCCGCGGAGAAGCGCCTTGAGAGTAGTGGTGTGATGGAAGTTATAGAGAACTGTGGAGTAGAGTTTCTTAACCTAACTAAAGATGATACTCTGGAATTCAGCGTGGAAGGAACCACCTTACACCTTCCTCAGGCGGTCTTGAATGCTGGTTTCTTCATCAATCTTCCAAAGATTAAAACATGCAACATCGAAGGCGTGTTTATTTCTATCGCCATGAAGAACCTCTTTGGGGTCATTCCACAACGGAAGAAAGCACGATATCACAAAATGCTGGAGAAGGTCCTCCTTTTCCTCAATAAGACAATCCGCCAGGACCTCATCGTCGTAGACGGGATAGTAGGTATGGAGGGGTTAGGTCCTATTTGGGGTAGACCAGTAAAACTGAACCTAATAGTTTCTGGAAGGAATCCCGTGGCTGTGGATTCCACTTGCTGCCGCTTGATGGAAATAAACCCCTTCTCCGTTGGCTTGTTATGGAGCGCCTATAAAGAGGGGCTTGGAGAGATATACCCCGAAAGGATAAGAGTTAGGGGGGAAGATGTGAAATCGTTGAGTGTAAAGTTTGAGACGCCCTTTCTGTCTAAAGAAAGTTTGGTAGGAGCCTTGAAGGCTTTTGTGGATACCTATTTCAGGGGCTGAAGCCTCTGGATTAATAGAAGAAGATAGAAGCTATCCAAGATACTGCTGGAAAGAGGAATCCTAAAGAGTAAAGGAGAAGCCCCTTCTCTGAAAGTACGAGGAAAGAGAATAGCAGCACAATCGAAGCTAAAAGGCGGATTCCTATAGCCCTCTTCCTTCCTTTAGATAAATTCCTCCTAAGGGATCTGAAAGATCTCCGTGAGATGCTTCCGAGTTTCTGGGTTCTAGTGAAGGAAGTGCTTTTTCTGAAGAGTAGATCAAGTATAGCCTTCGTCCCTACCAATAGATGGTCGCCTAAGATTAATCCGACACCCGCCAAGTAAACAAAAAATTTTAGACGACTCTCCTCCCTCGCCATTAGGAAGTATCCAATCGGCATAGAGACGAAAGAGACAAAACAGAAGGCTGAGAAGGTATATCCAAAGATGGAGACCCAGAACCTACATACAAACTCCACGGGTAGAACTAGGTATGAAAGGATTCCGAGGACGATACTTAATAGTCCTAGAGGAAGAGATATAGGGTTCGACAGTATTAGGAGCGCCTCCATCTTCTGGAAGAGCGTCATATTTCTACTCCGGATAATCGCCCTCCCGTACTTCTTTAGGTTCTGTATAGGTCCCTTCAAGTGACGCTCGTATTGGTCTAGGAAGGTAGAATAGAAAACAGGAGCCTCATCTTCACATACTGCTTCTAAAACGAAGGCGCCCTTCCACCCGTTCATACGTAACTTATATGACATATCTAGATCTTCTGTCAAGGTGTCAGAGTTCCAACCACCCACGCTCTCTAACGCCTTTCGCCTGTATATTACAGCGCTCCCTACGGAACAGACAGGCAACCCACCTTTATAGAGAGCCGATTGAACGAAGACTCTATACCAGTCATAAATCAGCGAGAAAGACTTGGTTAACCAGGAGGATTCCCTGTTCACATTCCCAAGTTTCCCTTGGACAAAGGCGATCTTCTCATCCGAATAGAGATGAGGAATAGCCTCCTTTAGGAAGCTCCTTCGAGGGACTGTGTCAGCGTCTAGAACGAAGAAGAATTCGCCCTTAGATTCCTTCATCGCCCTGTTTAGGGCGCCGGCTTTAAATCCTTCCCTACTATTCCTGTGGATTACTTTAACTTTCGGCGATGACTGACGTTCATACCGCTTCAGTATACTCGTTGTCTTATCAGTTGAATCATCAACTATTATAACCTCGAGCCTGTCTTTAGGGTAATCCAAGTCTAGACAAGCCTTCAGGGTCCTCTCAATAACATTAGCTTCATTATAGACAGGTATATGAATGCTGACCATAGGCCAATCAGAAACTTTCCGCTTATTAACGAGCTTTTCCTTTCTTAAATTGATCCACGCGAGCAACGCAAAATTCAACCCAAAGACACAGGTTACAGTAGTTACAAGGAGCCAAAGCAAGAAGATGCCAAGTTGAAATAGGGAGAGCATATCATTCACCAAAGGCAAACTTAAATCGATAACCGTTTAACTCGTTAATTGTCCCCGTTCTGTTTTAAATTTAACTGTTGAATCTACGGATACTGGAATATTTACTGAAAAGCCTCTCTTTTTGAAATAGTGTACGCTAAAGTTACGAAAGTTAGAGCGGTGTATACTGCAATTGCGAGAAGCATAAGAACGTTGAAGAAGTCGCCGAACATGAGGAGTAATTCTGTGTAAGCGTAAAAGCTGATTACGCCGAAGATCAGTCTGGGGAAGAAAAGCATCGCCGATAGAAGAACTGCCCATCTCTTCATCTTGAAGAAACCATAGGTTAAAGTGAACCCTAGGATAGCCAGAACTCCTAAGGGGAAACTTCTGAAGTTGAGTAGGAGGAATAAACCTGATTCTATAACGGCAACCGCTAAATATAATGCTAAAATCAAGATGAACCATCTATCCCTACTTTCGGCGTTACTACCCATTTCCCCCAACGACCTCCGCGAATGCTTTGCTATTATGAGAAAATACCGAGTATTAATAATTTGCCAGACTGCCGCTTCAATCATAAACTTAATCTGAGGAATAGTAGTAACAGATATCCCCGTGGCTTTCGCCTCTATTGGGTTTATAGAGAGTGAAGTAGTAGATGATTAATGGGAGCATTCGCTATGAGTTACCGTGAGCTCTTCATCTCAAATCCTTTAACTTTCCTCGGCTCCGAACTCTCCTATGAGGAAGCGGATTATGTGGTGATTGGAGTTCCCCTAGACGTGACAAGCACTTTCCGTGGAGGCTCCAGATTCGCACCTACAAGACTTAGAGAAGCCTCTCTGAACCTTGAAACTTACAGCTTTAGAACAGCCCTTGACGTTGAGGATTTGAAGGTAGCCGATCTAGGAGACTTACACACGGTAGCGGATGTCAGGGAAACCCTGGACAGAGTCTCCTCTGTTTCAAGGGAGTTTCTGGAGGAGAGTAAGCTCCCAGTATTCCTTGGAGGAGAACACACTCTAACTCTCGGCGTAGTAGAGGGGATAAAGAAGCCCGTGGGCGTCGTGAGTTTCGATGCTCATTTGGATCTCCGAGACGAATATAGTGGACTTAAAACTTCTCATGCAACTTTTATGCGGAGAATTTCGGAGCTTATCGGAGCTGAAAACATATTCGAAATTGGCACTAGAGCAGTCTGTAGAGAGGAAATAGCCTTCGCGAAGAAAGAGAAGATTAATTTCGTAACCTCACAGGAGGTGATAAGGGAAGGAGTTATGGAAATCTCTAAAAGGTTACAGAGGTTTTTAGCAGAGCATGATAATATTTACTTATCCATAGACATGGATGTTCTCGATCCGGCCTTTGCGCCGGCTGTTCAGAATCCAGAACCAGAGGGCCTTTCCTATCCCCAACTGATAGACCTAATCAAGGTCTTATGTAAGGAGAAACTTATTGGTTTCGATCTTGTTGAGATATCCCCAGAATATGATAATGGAGCAACCGTTATCCAAGGAGTTAAGATAATATTTGAAACCTTAGCCTATATAGAGAGGAGTAGAACCCGAAATAAACGCGCCTAAGAAAGATTCTAGAGGTAGAATACATTGACCCTAAAGAGCTTGGAAGACTTCTTTATGCAAGAGCCTGCTAAAGAGGAAGAGAATAAGGCTCCACTAGAGCAATCTCCGGAAAAACGCGTCTACTCCACGGAGCTCCCCCCTTCCTACATGGTCTCTGCGGGCTATGATGGGCCTCTTAGAGCGGCCTATGTAAAGCTCTACGAGCCTAAGTCTAGGAAGATATATTTCTGGAAGGATAATACGGGACATAAGCCCTACTTATTCACGAACCTCTCTCCTAGTGAACTTGAGAAGTTGGAGAGGGTGATGAAGCATCCGGGTTTCGATCATCTGGAAGAGTTAGAACTTTACGATGCTTTATCAGATCGCAAAATAAAGGTGACTAAGGTCGTAGCTAAGGACCCTCTTTCCATCGGAGGACGTTCAAAGGGGTGTTTAAGGGACCTTATACCCGAAGAGGCGAGGAAGGTCTTTGGTGAGGATAAAGAAGTTAAGATTTGGGAAGCCTACATAAAGTACTATCAGTGCTTTCTTTGGGATAGAGGACTCTCCCCAGGCATGATGTATGAGATCAAGAAAGGAGAGCTAAGACCCGTCAAGGAAAGAGCATTAGAGAAGACCGTAGAGGAGATATCTGAACTCTTCTCCGGCGTAGATGAAACCTTCCTCGAATACGTGCGGACTTGGGCACACCTTCTCGAGTATCCCGCACCTGAGTTTAGGCGGGTCGCCCTTGATATAGAGGTTCTCTCGCCGGTTGCAACCCGCGTTCCAGACCCTCATGAGGCCAATCATCCAGTGATCTCCGTCTCTCTTATCGGAAATGACGGGGTTAAAAGAGTTCTTCTTCTGAAACGGGAAGGTGTAAAGGAGGGGTCGGCTAATATCCCTTCAGACGTGAAGGTTGAATATTACGATTTCGAAAGAGACCTACTCTTGGAGGTATTC
>CAZOCN010000083.1:0-6172 GCA_964578315.1 uncultured Candidatus Bathyarchaeia archaeon | reverse complement strand
TCCGTTCCTTTTTTGGAAAGGAGTTATATAGTAATCTCCCTAAAGGAAAATCGGTGTTAAAGGATGGTTAAGGCTGTTGCAAAATGGATTGAAAATGTCCGATCAGTCGTGGATAACGCCCGGAAACACAGCATCGTTCTGGATCTCCCAGAAGGCCAAGACGGGGATGATACTGGAGCTACCGCTCTAGAACTCGCCGTGATGGGACTCGCCGGATGCGCATTAACCATATTCGCCGACGTCGCAAAGAAGAGCAATGTAAAGATTAAAAAATTAGAGGTTGTCGCTGAAGCAGAGAAAGCTCAAGACGCTCCTAAACTCAAGAACGTAGAATTAAAAATCTCTGTAGCCGCCGACGCGAGACCCCAAAAATTGCGGGCTATTTGGAGAAGAACGGAAGCGAACTGCCCAGTTCTCTCAATCTTCCAAGACGCAAATCCGATAAAAGCCGAGTTAAACGTCATCGAAGAATAACCTAACACTTCTCCCTTTTTCTCAATTATCTGATTAAAAGAGTCGAGTGTAGAATACTCTTTTCTACATAGATAGGACGGTTTCTACGGTTCCCCTGACAGGATCATTTCGTAGGGGTCCTCAGCTCTTTTCGGGAAGGTTTTTACTTCTCCCTTTTTCATGATGATACGGCGTTTATCTTCTGTGAAAACGCCTATGAAACTTGCTTTAATATCATTTTTACGTAAAACTTCCTCGACTTTGCCTTTAGCTTTGGGACTGACAGCGGCTAGAATTGTACCCGTGGAAGACATCGACAAGACTTCCTCATCTGATAGTTGAAAACGCTCCTGCAAAGCATACACTTCCTTCGGAACCTGGATTTTCTCTAATTCCACTTTGAAACCAACCTCAGAAGCTTCAGCCATCTCGTTTAAAGCTGCCGTTAAACCTCCTTCGGTGGCGTCGTGCATGGCGTGAACACCTTCTATTTCAGCGAGTAGTAACGCCTCCCTCACACAACTCTGTAGGCTGACAAACTCTGCAAGTTCCTGCGTTCTCTTGACACCAAACAACTCTTCAGCTAACGCTTTGTGCATTAACGCGAAATTGACAACTATTTCCAGACCAATGGGCTTGGTGCATAGGATATAATCGCCGGCTTTGGCATCGCCTGGTGTTATTAGTCTGTCTTTTTCAATCAGGCCGTAAACGGTGCAGACTCCAACCAAAGTAGATAGCCCCGTATATGTTCCGGTATGCCCGGTTGCAATAACGATGCCGAGTTCGTTAGCGGCCTCGCAGGCTTGTTTCATGATTTCATAGAAGATTTCTGGTTTTGTTGAAGGCGGAGCTAGAAGGTTTATTGTACAGAACTCTGGTTTCGCTCCGAATAATGCTAAATCTGAAGCTGCATAGTGTATCAGTAACCATCCAAACCATCTTCTTGGAACGCCGATACAGGGGTCCGTTGAGACCACTAGGTATTTATCGTCGCCTATTAGGTGGACTCCTGAGTCGAATCCAGGTGTAGGTGGAACTACTATTCTCGGGTCTTCCTTGATGTAGCTGAGTAGTTTTTTGAGGTCCCTAGGCGCGAGTTTCCCCATTTTTATGTGAGTCCTTATTGCGTCGTTAATAGTTCAATGCCCTTTCCCGTTATCTTGAAGGGAATCCATTCGAGAGGGTGTTCACATCCTTCCATCTTCACTATGCGCAGTTCCCTTTGGCATCTCTCTTCATTAAATCGGAAGAGGAAAATATTATGTGCTTTATTTAAATCTAAATCCGTAGCTCGTTGTGTTGCAACGTCTTTTTGCGTCGCCGCCGTCATTATGTCTATATTAACGATGTTGTCGAAGTGGCACCAGTTGATAGTCCAATCCTCCACAGGGTCCATGTATTTCAGATCGTATAGAGAGAAGAGTTGTTCGCTGAAATCTCCTGCTGCAAATCTTGTTACGTGTTTTTCTGAGAGTAACCTGTCGATGCTTTTCATCTCTTCGAAGTCGTCAAGGCTGAAGTATATAACTCTTGGGTCTCGCGGGTAAGGTTCAAAATGGGGGAATGCTTGGATGGCAATGAATTTGCCCTCTGCTTCATAGGGTTCTATATCCCACCCGAAGGATTTGAAGTAGGCTCTCAAACGTGGAAAGGGTTTGTCCATAACGTCAAAGGCGACGGTTTCTCCTTCTATTAATCCTTGCCAGAGAAACTGCATGGCGAATACCGTCTTTCCAGTACCTGGTGGTCCATAGAGAATATTTCGTGAGCCAGATTCTATTCCTCCGGTTATAGCGTCAAAACCTTTTATGCCCGTTTTAAGTTTCACCATTTTTAAGGAGTCTCCAGATAGATTTTCATAATTCCAGCCTTCGCTAGGATATAAATTATGACGGCGCTGACTACTAGTTCAGGTAAAAGGTAACTGCCGTTATAGACGGCTGAGTAGACCATCGGATGCATCCCCTCCGGTGCGTACATCCAGAAGAATATTACACCTGAAAGAAAATGTGCGATGAACCGCCCGAAGATTCCTACCCCCACCCCCGCTACTGGATATTTCTTGAAGAACCCCGCTAAGCCGAGTGCTCCGAAGGCTATTGGATAATCCAGTAACACTTGGAAGGGGGAGAAGAAAAAGGGCTCAATTACAGCTATCACTAATCCAAAGACTAGACCAGCACCGATTCCTATTCTAGGTCCTCTCCGAAGAGCCAACCATAAAATAGGAACCATTCCTCCTAGAGTGATAGAACCGCCGAAAGGCAACTGATAGACCTTAATCATGCTCAGAACCGCAGAAAGAGCAATGCAAACAATGGACTCTGCCAGTACTTGCGTATTTGAGACTTTTTTATTTTTTACCATTATTGTTTCCCTCCGCCAGCATTACCTGGATCAGGTTCAAAGGGTCGACGACCAAACAGTCGTCCTCTCAGCCGGGTTAACCCCAGCTCCCCTAACCGGTTTCTAATTGCCCCCTCCTTCTATTTAATACTTCCCATATACGCCGAAATCGCCTTTCTTGAACGCCTATTTTGATACTGAAGGCCTTCTTTTTTAGGAACGCCCAAAAGGCGGATGTTGTATTATGTTGTGAAGGTTCAAGGAAGCCTTCATATATACGTCCACTCACAGAAATATACTAACTGTAGAAGTGAATGTGAACTAAGCGATGGTGAAGGTGACTCCATGGAGAAGAGGCCGGATAATTTTAAGGAATTTAGGAGATTAGCAATAGCAAGGAGGAACATCTATTATCTCTTTTCCAACGCCTTCTTATTTAAACCCACCTACACACTCGTTACGAACATACTTAAGAAGGAATTTTTATACGGTATCTCACACGTCGTTGACGATGATCGTGGCATTAAATTCTTCAAAAACTTTGCGAGGAATTTCACGCATAACCGGAAGAACTACAAAGCTCTAACCATGGAGTTTTATGATCTATTCCTTCCTTCAGGGACTAGATACGTAAGACCATACGAATCAGCTCATAGAGACGACGTAACCGCCGACGATGTTAGGAAGGTATACAGTCAGGTTAAGGTTAAGATTCCTCGAGTGAATGCACCTCCAGATCATTTCGGTCTGGAACTCTGGTTTATGTATCGTCTATGTAACTTAGAGGCTAAGGCTTGGGAGAAAAGGAGAAAGGAGAGGTTCCTCACGTATCTGGAAATTGAGGAAGGCTTTCTGGGGAGACATCTTACGAAATGGGCAGATAAGTTATGTAATTTAGTGGTTGAACTCTCCGTCTTCGACTTCTATAAGGGTGTAGCTGAAATAACAAAAGGATATATCACGCAAGACTACAAGGAAGTCAAAGAACTGATCAAGGAAGGAAGAGATCTCTAAACGTTACAGATTTTATTAATCGGCATGTGCCTTTTCGGCGTTTTCTTCTGTAAGCAGTGTAGGAATTATCAGACCGTACAGTGAGATGACTATTAGAGGTATGTGAAGGGTGAATATCCAGAGGTTGTAGCCCGGCATCGTGAATAGTGACATGGCGTTGAATAAGCCTATTAGTAGACCTACAAAACTGGTTACTCTTAGAAGCCCTATGTTGACCCTAGGGTAAATAAGCGTTAAAAGGGCGATTATCACCGGCGTAGTTGGGCAGAAAGCCACACCATAAGCTGAGGTTAAGAGCAGGATGGGATTGAAGTCAGGCGTTGTATCGGTTACTGGAAACCAGAAGGCGAAGAAGGCGAAGGGAACTACCCAGTACCTCCAAGCTGGCAGCCGCTGAAATACGTACTCATTCTTTGGTCTAAAGGCTTCAGCGATCCAAAATAAACCTACCACTGATATCATCACCAGATTCCCAGTTACAATGGCAAGTCCATATCGTTCAATTACAGCTATGTGTTGACCGAAGGCAAAGAAGAGAAAGAGAAGTCCGAAAAACAGATCGGCTACCCTCCCGATCTTCTTTCCGTATTTGTACAGAAGAAGCAGGAGAACCAAGGTAGAGACATGAACTAAAGGGCTCAGCCACAGATAGGCGACAGAAGTCTGCATAATTACCTCCCCAATCACAAGCGATATCTCCTGCGGGTGAAAGAGTTTCGAAGTAATTGGGGGAAGGAAAGTGCAGAGAAAAAGTAAAACAAAGATAACTACATTCTTCGTTTTCCTTCTCATACGTAAACCCCTAATTTAACTCTCCATAATTCTCCTCCGATCAGTTCTTAATTGAATATTTTTAATTAAAAATTTTTAGTCTCTATTGATCGTTTACTGGTATGAATGGGAGGTTCACTGCTTTTTGTATACTAGTCCCGAGAAAAAAGCTATTAACTTGTCTTCCTTGCGGATCGTGACGTGATAGAATCCGAATCTTTTACTCTTCTGCTGTGCAGGCAGATGGAAAGTTCGCCTTGGTCTTGAGGGTTAACGATGCGGAGAAGGCGGAGAGAGCCCTGAAAGAGAACGGAGTTATCACCTTATCGCTCAGTGAAATCAAAGACTATTTCCAATAATCCACAACGGACTTAAATTAAGCTAAAATTAGCCTTCTTTTCATGTATTGTTGGTAGCGGGGGGTCGATTTGAACGACCGTTAGAGGCAGAGGGTGATTCCAACTGCTATCTCTGGGTCTCTCAGGGTCTTCACGGAGTACGCCCCTATGAGCCCAGCGGGTTCAACCTGGCTACCCCACCCCGCTTCCGCCTTTTATTGGCACTCTTCTTTCTGAGATGAAATTAGAGGAGGGTGGACTGCTTTAAAAGTTTTGCTTATGGCGACCTGAGTGAACGGCGGTCTCCTCGATAACTTTTATCTCTAAGATGGGGGTTTACTTCTTTTTGGTGCTTCTGCGTCTTGAGCTTAGCTAAGCTCTTAGCTGTGCTGACCGCACTGCTTCTCGCGTTACTGCTTTTCATAGTTTCTGTAGAAGTGATCTTTCCAAGTAGTGTTGAGGGAGAACTCATCTATGTCAGAACGACTGGAGAAGCTGTCACTGAGATAATAGTTTACATACCGCTCTACGAGAACGGGGAGAACATATTCAAAGTATCCCAGATGGAGGCTTCCACCTCCAGAGGGGAGGTCTGGTCGGTCACTCCGGGTCCTAAAGGAGTAGACGACTACCCAGACTACTGGATATTGACGGGGCCTCCTCTGGAGCCTAATGTAGAGTTAACCGTGAACTTCGTCATGGAGAAGGTGATGGACATAGAATACGAGGCTTACCCCTGGAGATTACAGAGCGACGTTGAGACATTGGTTCCCGTCTACGTCCAAAGAGACTACACAGTAATCCTCGTCACCTTCATAGAGAACTACAAACTGATCTTAACAATGATCCTCTGCACCTCAGCAGCGGCTCTGGGAGGAGCCACCTTCCTAGCGGCGCTGAAGAAGCCCTCGCTAGAGACAATCGAGCCCTTTGAGGAGGGTGTGGTTTACCAAGAGAAGCCCCTTGAGGGATGCAAAGAGTGGAAGACGATATGCTTGAGGTTTTTCGTAGTGGATGAATGCGGAGGGAAGAGGAAGAGGCATGAGGTCGGCCTTCTCAAGGGAGTGCGGTATGATAGAGAGCCCTTCGGGGAGTTGTCCGAAGAGGCTGAAGAGAAGATCCTTGAGCTGATTAGGAGAGCAAGCGAGATTTGGGAGAGCTGCTGTATTAGGTTAGCTCCTTGCAGAGATGGAAGGAATCATCCTGTCTTTAGGGCCTTTGATCCAGAAGGAGTGCAAGCTAGAGAC
>CAZOCN010000082.1:0-6213 GCA_964578315.1 uncultured Candidatus Bathyarchaeia archaeon | reverse complement strand
CTCAGGATGTTCTGACCGACCTCTTCCAGTTCACCGGTTTCAACGGATTCGTAGACGCCGCCGAAGTAGACCGCCGCAGAGAGACCTATCAGTAGAATCATGCATGTGAGGAGTGCCTCGAGAATCCTTACCTGCCCCTTCTTAAAGCGTAACATAGAGATCAACTCCAGAGATTAAACTCCACGTAGTAACTCACGCCCTCTATTTTGACGTATCTAGAGACCACTTCACCGTGCAGTAATCCGCCGCCAGAAGCCGTTTCATAGCTTAGATAGGGAATCAAGGAGTATGTAGTTGTGAAAACACGCTCGCCCTCTATCCTTAGTTTGAGGTTCTCCGGCTTAGACGCGATAACTTTGACCCCTGCTTGTCTTGCACAGACCGCAATGCCGTACTCTGGATTATAATCGAACGTCACTGTACAACTTCCATCTCCCCTAGTCATATTAGACGTACATGGATAGTCTACACCTGGCGCGATAGATGACGGCACATAAAAAGCAGTTATATTCACGTTTGGTACTCCGAGACCGTTGAGATCTCTAACTCTGATGGTATAAGTTCCAGTCACATTCGATATTGTTATGTTAAAGATGGGCGTGATCTCCAAGGAAAAATCATAGTATCGACTCAACCCAAGCAGAGACCGAACTCTCACAGGCGATAAATAACCGCTAGAACCAGAGTTGAACCTACTGAGCTTCCTCACGTCTAAGACATACGCCTCAACACTCCCTTGAAGAGCTAGACCTATAGACGTGATGTTATCGGGAGAGGGATACTTCTCGTAGTCCCACCAGTCTGGCGGGTCGCCAGGAGAAAGTAGAAGGCTGTCTAGAATCTCCGCCGCCTTCGTATACTCCTCTGACTGCTCCATTCCAGCCAAAGTGTGAACGGTCATATTGAATACACTGATCTCAGTAACCATCAGAATAAGGAAGATCAGAATACCTGCAAGGATGTACTCCAAACTCACCTGCAAAGCTCTTTATCCCTCCATGGAAAAACCGACTGTAATAGTATCCCCTGTTTTCCTGCACCAGATAATGAAGGACCCTACACCAGCAGATATGGACGAAGCAGAAGAGTCAACTCTTATACCTCCTCCACTCGTCCAAGGAAGTTCTGACTCTTCATATACAGAAGGGCTCAAAGTGAGATAAGCTCTGACTACGTAGAGAACTTCACCAGCAGCAGGATCCGAAAAATTGGCTATCGCTATCGTGTAGATATTATTACCTATACTCTCAGGAACCGTGACTGTCTTGTTAAGACTCTGATCTCCGCTGCTCAAATAACATAAAGAGATGAGATCCATAATATTAGAAGCGACATAGTCGGCCACTTCCTTAAGTTTCTTTGTCGTCACATCTGTTTGAAGAGATGAATAAACATAATTATAATACAATCCAGCTATGAAGAATATAGTTATGAGGGCTACCGTCCCCACAATGTGAGGTATCACAACGTGAACCATATTATGTCCCTCCTACAAGAGAGACTTCCACGTTAATTACCACTAAATTCACCAGAGTCGAATTGTTAGGTGTATAAGGAGACATTAACTCAGTTAATGTTATAGACGCGTTATTGTCATTGGCTCCCTCAACTCCTATCGTTAAATCCCCCGTGTAAGAGAATTGGCTCACCGATATGCCTAGATTCCTGACGATGAATACGGCTCGTGTATGCGCCTGCTCCGTACCCAGAGTCATGTTTACGAACGCGACCTCAACCACGTTATACACTTCATCGAAGGTAGTTAAATTGCCGGTGTAGATAACTCGAGCACGGGCGAAATCTAGAACTAACTCCGCCCTACCTGATCTTTCAACGTAAACATGTCCAAGAGAAGCGAGGGAGTCGGTCAATAAAACGGAGGACGTACCGACTACGTCACTATTCGACTCATCCACCATCGTTCCCCCTTGAATCTTAACAATATTGATTGGGTTGTTTTGGATGAGGTATTCCCGTGGCTCACCGGATACTTGAACCCAAACACTGACGTTCTCTCCTGTACTCTCCAACTGTGGAACGGTGGTTCGGAATCCCGTTTTGACATAACGGGAAGAGGAAGGCTTGTACATAACATCCCTAACCATATTATTCAGAGCTAACATAACGTCCTTAGCTTGATCAAATTCTGCATTCTCCACTTGACCCGTGAGGGCATTATTCGCTAGGAAGGAGGCTGACATGACTATAACCAGCAGTACAGAAGTGAGGATCATGGTAGCAACTACAGTTGATATGCCGAGAACCTCTCTCTTCATTTCTCCATCAACTACTCATTTTAACTCTTTAACACCTATACCGAAACTATTCAGCCTCCCCCACTTAATGGCGCCACCTCTAAGCTGAAATAGTGAAGACAGACCTAGGTCTAGGCTCAGCTTTTGAGAACTTGAGATAAAATCTTTGTGGAGTAGGAATACTATATTTTGAATACATAAAAAAGGGGTTTTTGAATTAGCCTATTCGCTTATAACTATCATCGTAAGGGTTGAACGCACCTTATCTAAACGTCTTATATTCCCAGCGACTATTTCCTTTAACCTCTCTATTGTATTTGCCTTGATCTTTGCCACTATATCGTATACACCAAAGACTACGTAGGCCTCTTCCACAGCATCGACCTTCCTTAACTCCTTCAGGACTTCGTCTTCAGCTCCTATCTCCGTATTTATCAACGCAAAAGCTATAGGCACTTCAAATTCCTCTCGTAATAGATTTATATGTTATTAAGCTCCCTAAAACATTTCTGTAACGTTAGGCATGATTTCTATGTGGTGTAGCTCTAGGATGATAACTACTCGACTTATGAGAGCTCTTGAGGTGAACTCTGAATACTTCGGTATCTCTAGACTACAGCTTATGGAGAACGCTGGTCATGCAGTGGCTTCAGAGATAGCCTCCAGATTTAAGCCAGAGAACACTAAAATCGCAGTCTTCTGCGGTTTAGGAGGAAACGGTGGAGACGGATTCGTATCAGCTAGATTTCTCTTAGATATGGGTTTCGATGTAGCAGTTTACCTATTAGGGAGAGGGGACAGAATCGTCCATGCGGAGGCGAAGAGGAACTGGTTGGCCTTGCAGCCCTTGAAACATAAGATGAAGATCGTTGAGGTTCCAGAGGCCTCAAGTATTCCAGAGATCGGAGAGGACGTGGTTATCGATGCCTTACTTGGCGTGGGTTTCAGGGGTGAATTGCGGGCTCCGATTCGCCAGATGGCGAGGAAACTTAACAATTCTAACGCCTTCTGTGTCGCTGTGGATATACCTACTGGAATCAATGCGGATACAGGTGAGGCTTCTCAGGACGCTGTTATCGCGGACCTTACAGTGACATTCCATAAACTCAAACCGGGTTTAGTGAAAGCGGAAAGTTATGTTGGCGAAGTTGTGGTGAGAAGGATAGGTATCCCATCCTATTTGGAGCGGCTTGCGGGACCTGGAGATGTCCAGCTCGTTGTTAAAAGGCGTATAGCTACGGCGCATAAAGGAGAATTTGGAAGATTACTAGTTATCGGTGGAAGTGAGGTTTACTATGGTGCTCCGGCTCTCGTGGCTCTCGCAGCTTACCGTACTGGAGTGGACTTAGTTTACATAGCCGCGCCGAAGGAAGCTGCTCAGGCTATATCAACAATGTCTCCGAATATGATCACTCTTAAACTCACCGGGAAGCACTTAAATCTTGAAGACGTTCAGCTAATCTCGTCTTATATGGAGAAAGTGGACGCTACGGTTATAGGACCGGGCTTAGGGCTTCACGGAGATACTGTAAAGGCGGTTAACGCTTTACTGGAATTGGCGGATAAGCAGGGTATCCCATTACTACTGGATGCTGACGGATTGAAGATCTACGCCAAATCAAAGAGTAAGATAGAAGTCCCTATCGTCTTTACTCCCCATGCAGGCGAATACGAAGTATTAACAGGTAAAAGACCTCCAGAGAGTTTAGTGAAGAAAGTTGAGGAGGTGCAGGAAGCCGCGGAACGATTGAAAGGCGTTATTCTTCTGAAGGGGCATGTAGACGTTATTTCTGATGGGAAACGGATTAAGCTCAACTTTACGGGGAACCCCGGAATGACCGTTGGAGGAACTGGGGACACTTTATCCGGGATTGTTGGAGGTTTTATGGCTCAGGGAACAGACCCCTTTGAGGCTGCGGTTGCTGGAGCCTTTATTAATGGGGCGGCGGGTGACTTTGTCTTCAATGAGAAAGGTTATCACATGCTGCCTACAGATATAATAGAGTTCATTCCCCATGTCATAGAGAATCCTATGTCGCATTTGAAGGTGCGGAGAGCTGCGTTCTGAGCGCGTCAAATTATATATTTATCATGCTGGGCAATGCGACCCTAAAAAGTGCACTGCCTTAAAATTGAGGCGATATAACCTAGTACGTCTAGTCAAGCGTTTCAGTGAGTTACCTTATAGGGCAGTTGTCTTGAACCCCTTCTCTTTGAAGGCTTTCTCTCCCGCTGATCGTGGACGAGTTGAACGTAAAGGTTTAGTCGCCCTCGACTACAGTTGGGAGCGCATAGACAGAGCAGTTAGGGTTCCTCCTAGTCTGGTTTCCAGATGCCTCCCCTACTTGTTAGCTGGCAACCCGGTAAATTACGGCAAACCCACGAAATTGAGTACGGTTGAAGCCCTCTCAGCGGCTCTTTACATAATAGGTTATAAGGAACAGGCGGAGCAACTATTATCGAAGTTTAAATGGGGTCTCGATTTTCTGGAATTGAACCGTGAACCCCTAGAGCTCTATTCTAAAGCTGGAGATAGCGGCGAAATTATTAGATTGCAAAGTTCTTTCATGGATCTGACTCGATAGGCTTTAAAAATGTGAAGGAATTATAGTCGTTTATCGTTGGAGGTTCTAGGATGAGAATTGACAGAATTGAACTTTATCATGTGAGGATGCCCCTCATCTATCCTTGGCGGACTGCATACGGTGAAGACCCAGATATTCACTCCGTATTGGTCAAGATGATCTCTGGAGATGAGTATGGTTGGGGTGAGACCACGCCTTTAAGAGCGCCTTGTTACTCGCCTGAGTGGACTGGAGGCGTCTTCGCGTTAGCAAAAGAATTTTTAGCTCCTCAGATAGTAGGACGTGAAATTGAGAGCGCGGATGAACTTCTCAATTTATTGAAGCATTTTAAGGGGAACCCCTTCGCTAAGGCTGGACTAGAAATCGCTTGGTGGGTTTTAAAGGCGAAGATGGAGGGTAAACCTCTCCATCGGTTACTGGGAGGTAAATCGCATCCGGTGGATGTTGGAGCGGATTTCGGAGTTCAAGACAGTGTCGATATACTGTTGAAGAAGATCCAGCGTGCAATTGATGAGGGTTATCCTCGTGTGAAATTGAAGTTTCGTTTAGGATGGGACATTAACATGTTAGAAGCGGTCCGAGACGCTTTTCCTGATTACACTTTCCATATAGACTGTAACGCTGCTTTCACACTTAAGCACCTTAAACTGTTTAAGAAGGTAGACCGCTTTGAACTCGCGATGATCGAGCAGCCCTTACATCACACCGATCTGATCGACCACGCTAAATTACAGAGAGAGATCGAGACGCCTATATGCCTAGACGAGAGCATCACAAGTCCAAGGGCAGCTGAGAAGGCGATAGAACTTGAGAGTTGCCGGTACGTGAATATAAAGACGGGGAGAGTGGGTGGATTATGGAATGCTGTAAGGATACATAACCTATTCGAGGAAGCGGGGATACCCTGCTGGGTTGGTGGAATGTTGGAGTCAGCTGTTGGGAGCGGCATCTCAGTAGAGTTGGCAACTCTTCCAAACTTCAAATACCCCGCCGACATCTTTCCCTCCAAAGTCCTCTACATTGAAGACTTGGCTAGTCCAGAGATCTCTCTCTGCGCTCCAGGGAAAATTTCGGTCTCTGAAGTACCCGGCATACCCTACGAGCCCAGGGAGGATATGCTGAAACCTAATACTGTAAGTAAGGCTGTTATAGAACCATAAGTAACGCTGAACTATATAAAGAAGGAAATAAGTTTACTCTCAAGTTAGAAGAGATCTGCGAGACATGTATCGAAGGAGGACCAAGCCTCCGCAAACTACGGCGGAGACGATCCTCCTCAAACCTTTAGACTAAGAGGCTGACTGAATAGGCTCTTCATTCTCTTATTCTTTGGTGATTATTTTCTCCCAGAAGGCTGTGTAATCTTTCTTTGG
>CAZOCN010000081.1:0-6356 GCA_964578315.1 uncultured Candidatus Bathyarchaeia archaeon | reverse complement strand
GTTCATTACAAGAATCCGTTGAATTAAAATTTGATTTATGTATTTTTTTGGTCTTGTGTAGAATCAAGATTTATTTCATTTCATTTGTTTAAAAGTCTGTGGTCGAAGAGTTCATGAGAAAGATAGAACTCGTGAGTTGGAGAGATATCCCTAAGCGAGTTGAAAGTATAAGGAGGAGTATGGAAGAGATCTATGGTGTGGAACTTACTGTTGAATTTAAAATGGTTCCACTTGATTGCCTCTATCCTACTGAGAGCTTTTTGGAGAAGGACAAACTTGCGCTAATCTTCATGAAGGTTATTAAGGAAGGCTACAAGGTGCCTATAATCGCTGTAAAAAGTGATAGGGACTACTTCATTCTGGACGGACATCACCGTTCCTTCATCTCAAAGAAACTGATGGAGAAGAAGATTAGAGCTTACATATTGAAATTTCCAAAAAGCAAAGGTTATAGGGTTCACCTTAAACGTCCACTTGAGCGTCTTCCTATCAAGGATGTCGCCGCTGTTGACGACCCGATCTTGAGGGCTTGGGGGCAGATATTAACTCTCCTAAAATATTACGAAGCTTTATACCATGTTTCCTTCAACTTCAGAATGAGAGACGTGCCCTTAAACTCTCTTGTTCCAACTCAACCTCAAACAAGAAAGAAACAGATTGCCTCCATAAAGAGGCTGTTGGTTCCAATAGTCTGTATCGAATATCAAGATCGCTTTTACATTTTAGATGGTCACGCAAGGTCCCTAAGAGCCAAACAATTGGAGTTAAATTCCATAGAAGCAATAGTCCTCTCGCCGGAGATAAAGATAGACTTTGGAATAGTCATGACCGCAAGGGAGATGGGGCTCAAATGTCTAGAAGACATAGAAATCATAGACTAACTTTAAAGAGGCCTCCTATTATGATCTGTCCTTAGCTGGAGTCCGAAGGGGTTAATGTTATAAGAGAAACACCATGCATCGGTAGAGTGAAGAGTCTCTTAAACTTTTTATCTTCGACCTCCCACCCTTGGATCTCCTCGTAAACCTCCAAGTCCTGACGTGCTTTTATGGCTTTTAGCTGTTCATCCGAAGGGTCCTGAGGCTCTCCTTGCCGTACCCATTCTGAGAAGGAGTTGCTGTGGTCTCCATCGATACGGTAATGTATGTATTTAACTAAGTTTGATTCGAAGGGCAGATTAGAAACCTCCAGGGATATCTTTACTTTTCCAGTCGCTTCCCAATTATCATCAAAATACCAGATCATAATCTCTGCTTCATTATCGCTGATACTTGCAAGGCCATCCACAGGTAGTTCATAAGCCGGATAAGGTATTGGGTCATCAGAGTAGCTCGTAGTTAAAGCAACCCTAGTCTTCCCCATTCTACTTAAGGCGTCGAAGGCGTTAAAAACCGGTTTCTTAACGTTATTGTTAGTGAATAGACTACGGTTACCCTCGAAATAGCGTTTTCCTTCAAAGTAGAAAGCCCACGTGGTAAAAAGTTTGAGGTTGAGTCCGAACTTATACTTGAAGTCTACAAGGTTCTTAGCCAATCGACATAGGAAGCCTGCGTAATATTCGTTCACACGGAAGATATAACTCGAATTATCGTAACGACCTAGGATCGTTCCTACTGAAGGATCACATTCATCATAGAAGCATGGAAGTTTAGCGAATCTGGGATACTTTGAGATAACTTCCCTGTAAGTTTCAAGATCTTTGATTATCTTTTTCAGGGATGACTGAACTCTCTCCGCCTTAGTTCTCGGCCAAGGAGCGCCTTTACTGTGGAAAGATATAAAATCTAAGCGTGAACCCTTTCCTCCAGTTGCATAGTTCTCTCCATGATCACAGTGGGCTAGAAACCTATCGAAGAAATCGAAGCCTCTCGAAGTGGTAGCGGGTCCTCCAATTTTAATCCGCGGATGAGCAGCTACCGCACCATCCACAGCATAATCATACAACTTAAAATATTCCTTTAGAGTTCCCTCCCAGTACTCCACGTCAGGTTCGTTCCAAACCTCGAGATACCAGGATTCGATCTCTTCAGCTCCATATCTCTCCCTAAGATGTTTCACAGTTTCATAAACTAGGTTCCTCCATTTCATGTAGTCCTTAGGTGGAAATGGACCCTTAACGCTTGGCAATGTACATAGGAGAGCTAACGGCTCTTCCCTCCTAATGTAACCTTCCGGCGGTCCACTGGAAAGGTCGTCAGGCATAAAACCCAACTCGATGATGGGTTTACAGTTACTCCGGACGAATACATCATAAACCTTATCCAGTACAGTCCAGTCATAGACCGGATTCCCTTTCTCGTCTTCGCTGTAAACATTCCCTGAGCCGCGGGCAGGGGCTCCCAACTCATTTCCACTTGTAAAGGCATTATGATTCCTTATCCAGTAAGGCGTATCCTTAAGCTCTCCAACTCTTCTAATAATATCCCTTCCTCTGCTAGTATAGGTTAGATTAATCTCGTCATATCCGATGCTTCTCCAGATATGCTCAAGCTCCCCAAGACGGAAACTACAGTCAACTTTGACCTCTACGATTCGTTCCTTAAACAAGAATCCACTTCTCCTCTTAAATGTGAAGTTAACGGGTGATTTCAGAGTTTTCTCCATATAATATCTTTCTCAATAACTCTACATAGTAGGCATAATTTTTGAAAGAGACATCGGGAGGAACGGCGTGATCAACTCCTGGAATGTATCCCCCTTCCTTTATTAAAATGGGAACTTTTGATTCCACCTCTCTCCTTATCGCTTCAGGTCCAGCTATAAGGGCTTTCTTATCGATGTTACCTATCATGCTTAGACGTTTACCGTATCTTTTCCTCAACTCTAGAGCGTTCATTCCCGATTGAACTTCAAGAGGATAAATGCAGTTCACTCCTGCCTCCAGAAGAGGCTCAATAAGGGGTTCGCAGTTACCGTCCGTATCAACCATGAAGATATCTACCTCATGAGCCTTGAGAGCTTCAGCTACCTTCTTGTACTGGGGACTCATAAACTCCCTGAATAATCTAGGGCCGATATGAGGACCCTTATTGTAGGCCATATCCTCCCAGCTTGAGGCATAATCGATTCTCAACTTCGATAAAGCCTCCTCCATGGTTGCGCATAGAAAGTCTCCCCAGAAATTCATTATATCCCATACGAGATCCGGATCTCTAAAGAAGGAAGTTAACAAACCCTTCAAACCTAGTAGGTTCCTGGCGAAGCCGAAGAAACCAGGAAAACGTATACCTAGGGGCCTCCGCCTCCTGTTATGGTAGGCTATGACCTCTCTACTCCAACTTAAGGGGTACCTCCGCTTATCTTTCGGGTTGAACCTCGCCCTTATCCTCTCAAAGTCCTCCCTACTCTTAACCGGATTATCTAGGAACTGGGGCATACCCCTCGTTCTCCCCTTGATGAATCTCTTCTTCACACCTATCTCGTCTATAACGATCTTGTAGTGCTCATTCTCTTCCAGAACTATCGGACCTAACCTAGGAATAGGACCGAAATCTATGGGTACAGCCTCCCCCCAATCACTCAACCCAGATGTAGAGAAAGAGACGGGGGTCTCAGTACTCCAAGGAGGCGAAGTAAGTCCCTCATCAAAGCCGAAGTAATCCTCCACACCCATTCCTATAGGAAGTCCCTCGCCATACCATCGCTGGACAGTCTCCGGCCAATACCCCAAGAACTCACAAAATGGAGGACGATCCACGAATTCGAAACGTAGTGTCTTTAAGAAGCGTTCCCTAAGATCCAATAAAACACCTTAATCATTATTTTCAAGTTCTCTTAGGTCTGTATAGTACGTTAACCAGAATTAGGATTCCCAAAGCTATTAGCACTAGGGGCCAGAACTCAAACTCCATGACTCCAAGAGTTTTAAGAAGCTCTGAAGTACCCCAGAGGATCACGATGATGCCTATGAAGATCCATAGGGTTCTTATGCTACCGAAGGGGTAGAAGCAAGCCTCCCTCTCGCGACTGTACCTCTGCCCTGCTGAAGAATGAATTGGCGCTCCGCAACTCATGCAATATAAAGCCTTCTCTGGATTCTCCTTTCCACATCTAACGCAGATAACCACGCTTAAACACCAGATTAATATGACGGTTTACTTCACTTTGTAGCAGGCAACCCAGTGATTGTCTCCTACATCCACCAGCTCGGGATCCTTTACATCGCAGAGCCCTTTCTCAGCCAACCAACATCTCTTGAAGAAGCGGCAGCCTGGAGGCGGATCAACTGGCGTCGGAACCTCTCCTTTCAAGATTATCCGCTTCATTTTCTTATCGGGGTCGGGGATAGGGTTCGCCGAGAAGAGCGCCTTCGTGTAGGGGTGTAGGGGATTCTCGAAGACATCGTCCTTTGAACCCACCTCCACTATCTGCCCCACGTACATAACCGCTAGCTCATCAGTCATATACCTGATTAAGTCTATGTTGTGGGTTACGAAGAGGTATGTGAGACCATACTCTTCTCTTAGGTCGTTTAGAAGATTAAGTATCTGCGCTTGAACTGATACATCTAAGGAGGATGTGGGTTCGTCGAGGAAGATGAACTCGGGCTTTACGGCTATCGCCCTTGCGATTGCTATTCGTTGCCTTTGTCCACCGCTGAACTCGTAGGGATAACGGTAAATGTGCTCCTTGCCGAGTCCAACCCTCTCCAGTAACTTCAAGATTTCACTCTCAACTTCTCTTTCAGTGAGATCGGTGTGAAGTTTAAAGGGAGCGCCAAGGATATCCCTCACGGTTTTACGAGGGTTGAGAGAAGCGTAGGGGTTCTGGAACACAATCTGCATTCTCGGCCGAACCTTCCTGAGTTCATCCTTTTTAAGTTTCAGTATGTCTACGCCGTCGAAGTAGACTTCTCCCGCCGTCGGCTCCAGTAGTCTTAGAATGCAGTTACCAGCCGTAGTCTTCCCACAACCGCTCTCTCCAACCAAGCCGAAAGCCTTCCCTCGATCTATGCTTAGACTTATTCCGTCTACAGCGTGGACGAAGGATTTCGCCTTCTGAAAGAAACCAGACTTAATTGGAAAATACTTCTTCAATCCTTTAACTTCGATCAGAGGCATTCCAAACCTAACTCCTACAGTTCACCTTCTAGATAGCAGGCTACTAGATGACCCGGTTCCACCTCATATAACTTAGGTTTCTCCTTTTTACATTTATCCATCACATATTCGCATCGAGGACTGAAGGGGCAACCGGGAGGTATCTCTATCAGGTCAGGAACTGAGCCAGGTATAGTTCTAAGGCGCTTTTCCTCTTCATGCAATGTAACGGCTGCTAGTAATCCCTTCGAGTAAGGGTGACGAGTTTTCTTGAAGATGTCATGAACAGTGCCTGCTTCCACTACATTCCCAGCGTACATAACAACGACTCTGTCGCAGGTTTGGGCAACAACACCCATATCATGGGTTATAAGGAGAACCGTCATTCCTGTCTTTTTCTGCATGTCCATCATCAACTCTAGTATCTGCGCCTGTATGGTGACGTCTAAGGAAGATGTGGGTTCGTCTGCTATGAGCAATTTAGCGTTGTGGGACAGAGCCATAGCGATCATGGCGCGTTGTTTCATACCTCCACTGAGTTCGTGAGGGTATTGCTTCACAACTTTTTCAGGATCCGGGATTCCAACCATGGTTAGTAGCTCAACAGCCCTTGCCATAGCTTCATCCTTCTTCACGTCGTGGGTCAACATTACACTTTCAGCTATCTGATCCCCGATTCTAAAGACTGGATTTAATGAAGTCGTTGGGTCTTGGAAGATCATCGACATCTTCTCTCTTCTTATTGCTCTCATCTCATCCTCACTCTTCTTGAGGATGTCTTCCCCTTCGAAGTAGATCTCTCCCCTTTCTATGATACCAGGATGTGGAACCAGCCTTACTATTGCGAGACCCAAGGTTGATTTTCCACAACCAGTCTCTCCGACGAGTCCCACTGTTTCACCATAATTTATGTCTACATTTATACCTTGAAGAGCGTGAACTATGCCTCTGTAGGACAGGAATGAGACATCTAGATCCCTCACTGACACGAGCGGTTCCATCTCTAATCAGCACTAATATTCAAAGCTCTCTTTTATTAAACTTTAGCTATTCTACGGATCAGATTTGGGTAAATCTTTTAAGCATTATATAGTATACAATAATTTCCGAGGTTAAATTAGGATGTCTGCTTTAGACAAGACAATACGGCTTTTGTCTTCTAAGAAAGCAGTGACTCGTGCGCAGGCCATCGCCGTCGTTGTAATCGTTGTTGTCATTGCCATCATTGGTGGTGCGGCCTGGTATTACAGTACGCTCCCCGGTCCTACGCCTACTCCCACTGCTACTCCTACTCCTACGGCCACGCCTACTCCGACA
>CAZOCN010000080.1:0-6391 GCA_964578315.1 uncultured Candidatus Bathyarchaeia archaeon | reverse complement strand
TTTAACTGTTTCCGGAACAGGGATTATTTATGTTGAGCCTGACCTTGCAAAGTTGAATGTCGGCGTTCAGACTCAAGAAGAGACGGCTAAGGAAGCCGCGGAAAGGAACGCTGAAAAAATGGCCGCCATAATAAAGGCTCTCAGCTCTTTAGGTATAAACGAGGATGATATAGAGACCGTAAGCTACAACATTTACCCTGTCTACTCGGAAGACTACAGGCATATTATTGGCTATAGAGTAGAGAACAACCTACTAATCACTATTCGCGACCTTACTATGATCGGTGAGGTTATAGATGAAACCGTTAACGCTGGTGCAAATAAGATCTACGGTGTTTCCTTCACGCTTTCTGATGAGAAGGCTGGAGAAGTGAAGTTGGAGGCTCTTAGAGAGGCTACGGAAGCAGCTAGAGCTAAGGCAGAAGTCATAGCCGAAACCCTAGGCGTGCAGTTGGTGAGTGTTATACACGTAACAGAAGGGCAAACCTACTACTATCCCTACTTCTACAAAGGCGCGAATGTTGAGACTCCACTGGAAACTCCCATAGTCCCCGGCGATGTCCGAGGATACGCAACGGTCCAAGTGACATACCTGATCAACTAAATCCTACACTTCCATCTTTTTTAGCGTATTTAGAATGTGCTGATGTACCCACTGTTAATTCGCGAAGAGAGAAGAAGCCACTTCTACCGAGCTGAAGATCTGAAAATCACATAAAAGTTTATACAGTAACCAACATAAAAGAGAGCTTAAATCCTCCATAAAATCGGGTATATTCCTTGTCTAGTAAAGCTCCGGTTTATAGATGGCTGATCTTACTGGTTTCCTCCTACGCCTTCGTAGCCTTCGCCTTCTCTATGCAAATAATCCCTCCAGTGATAAGCGTTGTAATCGAGGAGTTTAATATCTCCAACGCAGAAGGAGGTCTCCTTATGTCTTTAATAGTATTACCGGGCATTTTCCTAGCTATACCCTCTGGAGCTTTAATGAGAAGGGTTGGCTTCCGAAAACTTGGCTTCTTCTCCACGACACTAATAACTATAGGTTCCGCGCTTACAGCTTTCTCCCCTTCCTTCCCTATCCTCTTACTTGGGAGACTACTCATCGGTGTAGGAGGAGCTTTCATAGTCACCCTCACTCCTGCTATTATATCCCAGTGGTTCCGCCGGGAAGAACTTGGTAGGGCGATGGGTATCTACGGGATCAACATGCCAATAGCCATAGTAGCGGCATTCACTCTGAATAACTTAACGTTGGATCGTGGATGGCGTTACCCGCTCTTCTTCGCTGTGGCGGTGGCTGCCTTATCCATCGTCGTCACGACCTTCTTGATGAAGGAAGGCCCATTAAACATTATGCCGTCCACGCCTCCTCGTGTGGGTGAAACGTTGAGGAAGTGGGAAGTCTGGAAAACGGGTTTGGCGTGGTTCTTCTATAATGCAACTATGATGTCCTTTATTACGTGGTCGACTAGACTCTTCGAAGTCTTCAGGGAAACCCCTCCAACCTTCGGAGGAACTGCGATAATTGCGATGATGCTTCTCAGTATTCCTTTCACCGCCTATTTCGGATTATTATCGGACATAATTGAAAGAAAGAAGTTCATCATGACCGTTGGCTTCTCTTCTATTGCACTAATAATGTTGGTGACGCCAATGTTACCTACCCGTTGGCTTCTCTTCCTTTCCATTCTCCTAGGCATAGTCATCTCAACTATTCCTCCAATAATTATGACGCTGCCCTCTCAGATACTTACTCCTTCCTCTGTCAGCCTCGGCTTCGGCGTTTTTACTTTATGCCTCAACCTTGGCGTAACTCTTGCACCGCCACTGATAGGATTAATCGTTGATGCAACAGAATCCTTAACTATAGCCTTCGCTGGAATGGCGGCCTTCTCAGTAGTAGGCGCCATAGTCGCCTCTTCTCTGAAAATGAAATAAAGGAACCTCATTAAATATATGCGTAAAAATTGCATTTAGAAGAGGAGAAGGTAAAAATTGGAGGTTAATGTCTTCTCTAGAAAAGAGTATATACGTAGGCTTGAGCGGGCTTACGAACTTATGGAAGCCAACGATTTCGACGCTCTCTTCATTTCGGGAGAGGAGAACTACACTTACTTTACGGGAGCCAAGTCCTTAGTTCCCTGGTTATCCTTCACTCGTCCAGTCTTTGTTATAATCCCGCTGAGAAATGAACCTGTCGTCATCACCCACAGCGCTCTCCTGGAGGATACACGTAAATCCTCCAGAATAGGCGATGTACGCGTTTACTCCTCTAGAGATGTTCCGCTTGGGAGGTCTCCGGTGAATTTGTTAGTGGAGGTCTTCCGAGAGAAAGGCCTCTCCAAAGGCAGGATAGGCGCAGAATTAGGCTATGAGCAACGCCTTGGTTTCCCATTCTTGGACTTCATCAAACTGAAGAAGGCGCTCTCTGATGTAGACTTCGTCGATGCTTCGTCTCTACTCTGGCGCTTAAGGATGATAAAGTCAGCTGAAGAAATCGCTTTTATAAGTAAAGCTTGCGAGGTGACTGGTAGAGCTAGACAGAGATGCTTCAGCGAGATCGAAGCTGGGATGACTGAGAGAGAGGTCGCAAGGTTATTCTTCAAGTTTATGTTTGAAGAAGGTGCAGATAAAGGTGGATTTGTTCATATCGTATCAGGGAGCCTCTCGGAGTCGACGATGAAACCCACGGATAAACCTCTCAGGAAGGGTGAAACACTATACATAGACGGGGGATGCTACATTAGAGATTACACCTGCGATTACTCCCGGATAGCAACCATAGGTGTCCCTTCAGATGAACAGGTGAAACTCCATGAGATCATCTGTGAGGTTAATAGGAAGATGATCGAGCTGTACAAACCCGGGACAAGGACCTCGAAGATAGCTCGGGTATGCCTAAGGGAACTAAAGAAGAAGGGTTTCCTTTTGAGCGGCGTTGGACGAGTTGGACACGGGCAGGGGATGCTCATAACGGAACCCCCCAGTGTATCTGAGCTAGACGATACAGTTCTCGAACCCGGCATGGTAGTAAGTTCAGAACCGTACATAATAACTGACCATGACGTTTTCATCTGGGAGGATGTTATAGCGATAAGAGAGGATGGATGTGAGATTCTTACTGAAGGTGAACCTACCGAACTGGTAACTATCTAAAACCCTTCTATTTCATATATCGTAAATGAGCCCTATCCGCCATAAAAAAGAAGAGTGATTCTCCTATTCGCTGTTCTGTTGGCACTCCCTAATTAAATGATTTTTATCGAAGTTTTCCCTGTGACTGGCTGTTCCTGGTTGGGTAACTACTTTATACTGGTGCTGCTTAATTGCCAAGAAATAGGGGTGATTAGACGTGGAGGAGTGTACCTTCAATCACGCTAAGGTACTTGTCAAGGAACTTGTTGCCAAGAAGGGTTTCCCAAGGGATGAGGCAGCCCTACCTCAGAAACTCTTGTGGGCCTTTGTGGAATTAGGTGAAGCTGCAGATGCTTATAAGAAGGGTATGGATTGGAAGGTTGTTAATGAGGAATTGATAGATGTTATCTTCTACATCCTCGATTTCATCGGAATAGTTGAGGAGACTCAGGGTGTGAGTGTTGATGTGGATAGTTTGTTTCTGGAGAAATGGAAGAAGAACATGAACCGTCCGGAGAGATATGGTCAGAGAAGAGGTATCCAATGAGAGTCGCTTCGGTTTGCGTTATGAAGTACTGATAGCCCCTCTATTTGAACTCTAATATGCTGGACGCTTTTATTAGCCGGGTCTATTTTCCTTCATATTTATTTACTCCTTCCTCTAACTGATATTGAAGGGGGGTCTTGATGGAGGCTACTGTTTACGGTGTAGTGGTGAGTTATAGGAGAGGCCCGAAGACTCAGAGAAATAAGGAGTGTATATTGCGTTTCAATAGTTTAAAGTCTCCTAGGGAGGCTTCACGCCTTATTGGGAGGAAGGTCGCTTGGCCAGTGAAAGATCGGAAGATAAGAGGAACGATAGTCTCCCTCCATGGTAGAAATGGGCTGGTGAGAGCGAGGTTTCGTAAAGGCCTACCAGGTGAGGCTTTAGGAACTCTAGTTGAACTCGTCGGATGAGACGCCACTTCTCGGCCTCCATTCAATTTAAATTTAAAAGGACAGATAGCTGGAAATTGAGGGTTGTATTGTGCCCTCGAAGTATTATGAGCTCGGGGTGGACGTTGAGAAGCGAGGGATAGAGGTTTTCAGCGAAATTCTTGAGAACCTTTTTCCAGAGGCTTTCTGCGTTGTATCCCGAAACCCCCATCATCGTAAGGAAGGGATAGTCCTTCACACTGACAGTGCGGGAAGTAAGCCGGTGCAAGCTTATCTTCAATGGAAAGAAACAGATGATCCGTCCTCTTTTGAGGGGTTGGCCCAGGACGCCTTGGCGATGAACATCGATGACATAATATGCGTCGGTGCTACCCCGGTGAGTTTCGTCGATTACGTGGCTTTGAACAGTAAGAAAGTAGGTAAGGAAACGCTCCTAAAGGCTTTGAGTAGAGGCTTCAAAGGTTGCCTTAAGACCCTTGGAGAATACGGTCTCCAGATCTCCTTCTCTGGCGGAGAAACTGCGGATCTCCCGGACCAGATGAGAACCTTGGACGTATCCGTCACAGCCTTAGGGTACGTGGACCTCTCCAAAGTTATCTCTGGAAGTGGCATCGAACCAGGCGATCTGATAGTCGGGTTGAGGAGTGGAGGAAAGACGAGTTATGAGCGTAGAGAGAATAGTGGATTAATGTGTAACGGCGTAACCTTGGCGAGGCACTGCCTAATGAGGAAGGAGTATCAAGATCGCTATCCAGAGATAGCTGAGACCGAAGGCAGGGGGTATTACGGAAGGTTCCGTATAGAGGACTATCTCGATGAGTTAGGCATGACCGTTGGAGAAGCGTTGCTCTCGCCAACCAGACTTTATGCGCCTATAGTGATGAAGATCCTGGAAGAGTATAGGGAGGGCATTCATGGCTTGATCCATAATACTGGTGGTGGACAGACGAAATGTCTTCGATTGGGGAGGAATATCCATTACATCAAAGATAGATTAACCCAGCCAGATCCAATATTCCGATTAATAAAGGAGGAATCTGGTGAAGAGTGGAGAGACATGTACCGAGACTACAACATGGGTATAGGCTTCGAGGTCATCGCCGCCGAAGGAGTCTGTGACGACGTAATCGGTATATGCGAGAGCTTCAAGTTAGAGGCAGAAGTAATCGGAAGATGCGAGAAGAGTATCAAAGGGAACAAATTAACAATAGTCAGCCCTTACGGAAAGTTTACTTACTCTCAAAAATAAGGGGTATAGATGTTAGATCCTTATGGGGTACTTGCCGAATTTCCTTCCCGTTTCAACCATAACTAGACAGTTCTCCAGTTTTGCACCGGTATACCATGAATTACTTGAGCTGAGTATGTGCCCACCGCCTGGAGAAGCGCTTCTGATACACTCCTTAGTCTCCTGTATAATATCCTTCTTATCCTTCAGTGCTAGGTTATCAACGGATACGTTCCCCATTAGAACCAATCTATCGCCATACTTCGCTTTAACGGCACCGATATCAACACCGGCCGACGGGTCTAGGGAATGGACACCATCGACTATATCCGCCAGATACTCCAATAGAGGAGTAACGTTCCCGTCGGTATGCTTCAGAAAGGTTAAGCCTTGCTTATGGGCCGCCTCCACTTGCCTCCTCAAACTTGGAAAGATCGCTTCTTTGAAGAACTTAACGGGGACCATCGGCCCCTTCATCTCGCAGTAGTCCCCACCACTGACTACCAAGTCTACTCCGATCTCTCCGAGACGCTTCAGAATGCCTATGTTGAACTCTGTTAAGGTGTCTAGACCTCTCTTCAGCAACTCTGGCCTCTCATACATCCATCTTACGAAGGTTGTAGGCGTTAGAATCTCCCAGACATGGGCGAAGGGGTCTCTTATGAAGACGCCTAGGGCCATATCGTCTCCGCCAAGTTTTTTGGTGTATTCTACTGCGAAGGTACGCCCAGGAATATAGGGGTCCGGAGGGTTACTCAAGAACTCCTCGAAGTCTTCGGGGGTCTCGAAGATACTTCGGCTTGGGAGCCAAGCCTTTGTTATAGAGTCCTTGATCAGGACTCTTCCCCATTCATCGACTATACTCCCGTCAGGCCTCTCCGTGGGTTTCCATTCATCTGGAGCGGAGAGGTCAGAGAAGAGGATGTCGAAGCCCAGCTTTCTATAGCACTTGGTTTTAAGTTCCACTAGTCGGGATTCGCTTTTTCTGTCGGCTGAGACCTGGCTCTGTAGGGAGTAGGCCCCTTCAAACCTCTCACCCGTCAACTTCTCTATGTGAGGGATCTCTATGTCAAACTCCGAGATAGGAAC
>CAZOCN010000079.1:0-6417 GCA_964578315.1 uncultured Candidatus Bathyarchaeia archaeon | reverse complement strand
TTGGCTCCGACGGAAGGAAGATGAGTAAGTCCCTAGGAAACTACATTGCGACGTCAGAAGTCTTCGAGAAGTATGGTGCTGATGCTGCAAGACAGTGGGCTGCGTGTGGAGGGGCGACAGGCTCAGACATACCTTTCCGGTGGGCGGATGTAGAGTACGGATGGCGTTTCTTAATAAAACTCTGGAACGCCAGCGTCTTCGCGAGCATTCACTTAGCGAATTATAAGCCCGAAGGAAGGGTGGAGCCCACGCTGTTAGACAAGTGGTTGGAAAGTAAGCTGGAGAAGGTTAAAATGAAGGTTACTGGAGCCATGGAAAGATACCAATTTAACTTGGCGGTTGAAGAAGTCAGAAACTTCATTTGGCATGTTTTATGTGATAATTATATAGAAGCGATTAAACACCGCCTATATAACCCAGAGCTCTACGGTGAAGACAGTAGATTAGCTGCGCAACAGACTCTATACAGGGCGCTCTATGAAGCCTTACAACTTCTCGCACCAGTTTGCCCCCACGTCACCGAGGAAATATACCACCACATGTACTCCGAAGATAAGGGGTATAAGAGCATACATCTCTCACCTTGGCCCAACGTGGAGAAATCTCGGATCTCCCCTGAAGCAGAGCGGAAGGGAGATCTGGTTATAGCCGTTATCAGCGCCTTAAGAAGGGAGAAGGCGGAGAAGAGGATGCCTCTGAATATGGAGATACCTTCAGTGTTGATCTTTGCTGAGGATGAGGAGAAGGCAAGTATATTGAAGGAGGCGGAGGTTGACTTGAAGGGAACTTGTAAAATAAAATCCTTGAGAGTCTTAACGGAGTCCGGTGAAGGCAAACCTATTCAAGCTTATCCTGGGATACGTTTTATCTTTGGGTCTTAGCGGTCTGGTTTGAAGCGGAGGAGAGCCGCTACTCCACCGAAGGAGTCTTTCAGCATATTCCCCTCTTCAGTCTCAGTAGAGATAATTTCTACATCCGCACCAGCGTTTTCAGCCAGTTCAGCCAGTTCTTCCAGTAGATCTTTCTCTTCAGCCACTATTAGAGTCTGTAGGGAGCATTTAGGACAAGCCTTCCCCCCTATCTCAACCTTGAATTTTTCTAGATCTCTCTTCTTGAGTGTTTTGTATTCGCTGTATTCACATGAAGTACACTCGATTTTGACACGAACAGCGTCGAGGGCCTCTGAGAGTAGGAGGAGTTTAACGGCGCCCATGTTTAGAAGGCTTCTCACCTCCTCCTCACCATAGGTGGCTAATCCCGTATCATGACCTATTTCATAGAGAAACTGCTGGATAATCCTCTTCTCCTCTATATAACGGACTTTCCTGAGAACTTCTGGAGCCTTATGAACAACTTCCTCCACTCCCTGCTCCCCAGTGTACGCGGTATCTAAGGTAGCTATCACTTTATCCCTCAAAGTATAATGAAGGAAGCCTCCCCTCTCGAAATCCTCTTTAGTCGGTCCAGGCCCAGCTATAATCAGCCCTTTCAAATCTGGAACTTCGAGGAATATTTCGTTAGCGTGCTGAGCCACTCTCTTGAAGTACTCCTGCATCTTTGCTTCCCTTATCCTCTCGTATCTCCTCGCAGATTGGCCTCCAGCCCTTGTTTTCCCGGGAATCCCCGAGGTTATCTCACGGACAATATCGAGGTGCCTTCCTCTAAGGATGGCGTAGGTTGCGGCGTTTGCATCGAAGACCAGTATCCCATAAGATTCTCTTTCCCTGAGAAACTCTTCGAGCCATTCAGTGTGGAATCTACTATCACATCGGTATAGGTAGATGCTGATCGGTTCAGGGGGGACGATTACGTAGGTCTCGATCCGTTCACTACCTGCCCCATTCTGGGGGATCGCCCCACAGAATATCACCAAGCCCGTATCTGGAACTTCCTTGAACAATTTGAGGCGTTGCTGAGTCTTCACTATAGCATCTTGAACATTCTTTCTAGTCGTAGTCGATTTTATATTTGAGGCTGTACCATACTCTTGTTTCAGTTTGTTCATAACCTCGCTAATCTTCCGACCTGGCGGGATATAAAGAGAAATAAGCTCTGTCCCTCTCCCCTCTTTATTCTTTAGAGTATCCAGTGCCTTTTTCAGTCGAAATCTCTGTAGGGACGTCCTCTTCGGCTTCATACTCTAAATTCACTATCCGGCTTAAACCCATCACTAGCATACAAATAAGATTATTGCTTGAACAATACAAGCTTCGTCCTATCGCTTTTTTAACATCCGTTCGTACTCGTCAGCGCATTTAATACAACAGAAGGTGTATTCAACTTCGTCTATAATCCTTTTATAAACTGCAAAAACGCAATCTTCACCTTCAGGAATCTCAAGGTTGCAGTTATTACATTTCATCTTCAGATCAACTATCCCTCCTCAGCCTTCTTCCTCGATAGGTAATCTTTGATTGCTTCATGAAGGGCGTCTGCAGCGAGGTTTGAACAGTGCATCTTTATTGGCGGTAAACCTCCTAACTCATCGGCGACATCCTTCCTTGTTATCTTCATTGCTTCTTCCAGGGTTTTCCCCTTAGCCATCTCAGTTATCATACTACTTGTAGCTATAGCTGCTCCGCAACCGAAGGTCTTGAATTTTATATCCTCTATTTTCCCCTCTTTGACTTTAATTTGAATTTCCATAACATCTCCACACACCGGGTTTCCTACTCTCCCGACACCGTCCGGATCATCAAGTTCCCCCATGTTCTTAGGGTTTCTGAAATGCTCCATAACTCTCTCGCTGTACAACTTTCTATTCCTCCTTCTTAGGTGTTAGAGGGGACATCTCCCTTAACTTAGATACAATGCCGGGTAATATATTTAGTAGTTTATCCACGTCGCTCTCTTTGTTGTATCTTCCCATCGTGAACTGGATAGATCCATGAGCTTCTTCATGCTTTATTCCCATAGCGGTCAAGACGTGGGAGGGCATTAGAGTTTTGGAGGTGCATGCAGAGCCCGTAGAGGCGAGTATTCCCTCCATTTCAAGGCTTAGAATAATCGATTCGCCTTCGATGAAACTGAATCTAATATTTGCGTTGTTAGGCAACCTCCTAGTAGGGTGCCCGTTCAGGTAGGAGTAATCGATTCTCTTTAAGACACCTTCAATCAATCTATCTCTCATAGCAGTCAGCCTCTCAGCCTCCTTTTTCATCTCAGCTTTCACTATTCTCGCAGCTTCCCCCATCCCCACTATTCCTGGAACGTTCTCCGTCCCAGATCTTAGACCCCTCTCTTGTCCACCGCCGTAGGTGATGGGAGATATGGGAGTTCCCTTCTTAACGTATAAGGCTCCAACACCCTTCGGTCCATACATGTCACTGGAGGATAATGAGATCAAGTCAACCTCCAACTCCTCCACCCGGACAGGTATCTGACCACATGCAGCTATGGCGTCTGTGTGGAAGTAGGCCCCCTTCTCTTTAACTATTTCACAAGCCTCTCTTACTGGTTCTATAGTCCCGACCTCTCCATTCGCTAGCATTATGGAGACTAGTATGGTATCATCTGTGAGAATGCTCTTCAACGCTTCAAGGTCCACAAGACCATATTTGTCCACTGGGAGAACTGTTAATTTGAACCCGTTTCGTTGAAGAAACTTTGCTGCATTAAGAACAGAGATGTGCTCCACAGCGGAAATGATTATGTGCGTACCCTTGCGCTTATTCCTGTAGGCAGTTCCGATCAAGGCTAAATTGTTACTTTCAGTTCCACCGGAGGTGAAGATTATCTCATCTGATCTCTCAGCGCCTATGAGCTCCGCCACCTTAGACCTAGCGTCTTCCATAGCCTCCTTAGCCCTTCTTCCGATAGAATGGAAGGATGAGGGGTTACCATATTCATCCCTGAAGTAGGGCATCATTGCCTCTACTACCCTAGGATCTACAGGAGAAGCGGAGGCATTATCGAAATTTATTGTACTCAACTAAGTATCCTCCATGGCTCTCTCCTTTTAGGCACGGGAATACTAATATAACAGTGTTAATAAAATCTTCTGGGTATTATCTTCTTTAGTAAGGCAAGTCCATTTATCTTGAGGTTCTCTGCTTTAAAGACTCTTATCTTGTAGAACTTAGCTAGTTCTCTTTCTTCTTTGTTCAAGGTTACTCCTGACGTGAAGAGAACTTGATTTAAAGGTTTCACATCTAAGCTCTTCATTCGCATAGCCATTATAGTCTTGATGGCCTCATTTGGGTTAGCCAGAAAATCACCTATAACAATTTTATTCGAGTTTCCAGTTTTCATGATGATTAAATCAAACTTATGGAGAGTACCAGATTTACCTATCACTTCTCCAGAAGTCTCCAGAATCCAGCCTCTACTCTCTAGGATAGGCCTCAACGCTTCTAGGTTCTCTTCAAAGGATTTCCAAGCCTTAAGTTCTTCCAGTTTTAATGTGGCGCTGAGACCCCTCGTCCAGAACTCTTCGAATACTGATGCCATAAATTCTGAATGATTCTTAATGTTAGACCACAGATATCTTCTGAAATCCCCTGCTTCTTCTAAGCTAAAGGATAGTAGTATTTCACGTCTATCTACAACTAAAAACTCTGTCTTCAACGGAGGGTCTATGTGTTTCACTTGGACATATTTAGACAACCTTTCAACCTCAAGCATATTATCTCGAGTTATAGGAGTTAGAACTTTGATGGATATGCTACGGTTGGAGAGGTCCTCAAGCAGTTTTAAGGAAGCCGGTAACATTTCGAAATTCCGTATATTGCCTGTGAAGAGGAGCACTTCGGAACTGGACGAAGTCATCATCCGCCTATAGTTATTCATATATTCTTCTATCTCTCTGATTATTCTTACTTCCTCTATGGTCTTTCCACTTTCTATCGCCTTTATCACATCATTTGCATTGAAGGCATTCGTCCATAGTTCATCAAAAAATACTTTCATGGCTTGAACATAATCTTTAGAGTCGGTCCAGAGCCCAATATCCCGCTTCGTTTCTAGACTTATTGAATCGTCCATAACAACCGAAGTCAAGACCTCCTTTTCGTCGACTATTACAAAACGCATATTTCCAGATAGAAGAGTATGGCGGACGGAGGCGTATGAAAGATAGCTCTTTACCGCTTTGATGGAACGTTCACTTATTTTTGTAACGATCTTAATCTCAATGTTTCTCTGTGAACATTCTTTCAGAGCGTCGTCCAATCCAGCGAAGAGCATCCGGTACAATTCATTCCCTGTTACAACCAAGTCTATTTCTTTTTCTGCTTCTTGGAATATCTTGGTTAAAGAAGCGTAAATATTCTTTCTTCCTTGGTTAATTCTAAACCTTGGTTCCGGTGTTTCTGGGCGTGAAACACGGATACTCGACCATGCCTTAATAATTTCAAACCTTTTTTCTTCCATCTCTGAGACTTTCTTTTTAGCGTTCTTAATGAGTAAATCTAGAGCCTCATCTATTGGTATAGCAACGAACTTCACCGGTCTTCCCAGTATCGAATCAACTAACCCCCTTTCCTGAAGCTTCCTGAGTATCCTATAGACCCTCATCCTATTCACTCCGAGTTTACGGGCCAGTGCACTGACTCGAACAGGACCGATATCCGCTAAGCTAATTAAAACCCGGGCTTCAATATCACTCAAACCATAGAGACGGAGTCCGTTTAAAACCCTCTCCATAACAAAACGCCTTTTCTAGTCCTAACATATCTTAAAAAAGAGATACAATATAAGTTATTTGTTCGAACGAATGTTACAAACAAATGATTATTTGATATAGATACGTAGTAAATACTCCCTTCCAAATTATAAAATAAGACGTGGAGGTATAGAAAAATTGACTCTTACACAGCTCTCTCCTCTCGAGAACATAAAGAGAAATAAAACTCAGATGTATATTGATGTTTTGAGAGCTGTAAAAGATGGATTGAAGAAACCTACTCGAATAATGTACCGCTCGAATCTTTCATGGCGTCCACTGAAGAATATTTTAGATGAGCTAGTAACCCTTGGACTGGTAGAACGGAAGACAGTGAATCCACAGAACGGTTATCGAAAAAGAGCTATTTATATGATCACGAAGAAGGGAGCAAAGATAGTGCAGAAGGCAAATGAGTTAGAAAATGAATTAATTTACGCCTTCCAAAGTTAAAGTTCAATTGAGCTTTAGCCCCCTAAGTTACAGGAGGACTTAGAATTGTCCTCGGTGATGAAAGCCTTCGACGAACAGTTGATCATAGCCTTCGGCAACGCAGTACTGAAGAACATGGGTTTAGTCGGGTATATAGCAATAAAGCTCTATCTGAAGGAGGAAAAGGGACTAAGAATAGAGGACTTACCTAATAAGACTGAGGAGTTTCTGAATGGATTAAAGGAAATACTTGGTGATGGAGTTAAACCGATAGAGGAAACAACCCTACAAGACCTCTGTGAACGTTTGAAAATAGAGAGAAA
>CAZOCN010000078.1:0-6440 GCA_964578315.1 uncultured Candidatus Bathyarchaeia archaeon | reverse complement strand
TTAAAGTCGATCATGAAGGCTGTGCTTTATCCCTTACTTGGGATATTGCATTTATCATGGGCAACGTACAATGTATTCGGTTTTTGCCCTGAGCTTGGGGTGGTGATGGCCGGATTAATCGCGAGTTCACTTATAGGCATAGTATACTTTGCGGTCCCAGCCATAGCTCTGTTGGTAATCCTAAAAAAGTTTAGAGGGAAAACCGTTAAAATAATTGGTCTAAAAGTTTTTGCCGCTCCATGGATGGCAAGTATAACGATGATGGTCATCGGAGAAGTATTTTGCTCACAGCCTCTCATGATGGCGTCAACCGGCTTATTCGTGCTTTCCACGATCTCTTTGACCATAGCAATTCTATACATGAAAATTTCAAAATTCTTCTCCGCTAAAGCCCACCCAAAAGTTAATCTTCGGATATTATCACGTATCAAGAGTAAACTATCGAGATTCAAAGGTTAGAGTACTACATGAACTCTAAGTTTCTAACTATTTTTCTCGCTCACCGTAATTTAATATTTAGCTATGAAACCACTGGGATTAACTCAATAGTATGCCAATTTAATATTCGCGGATATTTTTTAAGTGTAAGCTGCAAATTTAGGTTTGGAGCTGAGTGAATTTGTGTAAAAAACTTCTTAAATTAAAAGAGGGGGCTGTAGTATTCATTATGTTGTCTATCACAGCGATGCTTTTATATGATTTTCCAGTTATGGGGAAGGGAAACCTATTTTCAGAAGAGGAAACTTCATTAAGCCAAATAAAAAACGGAGTGAGCATCGTCGACCACGCCATATGTAAAGGTGTTATAAATGGGAAACCCGTCGAGGTCACTAAAAGATTCCTAAGCGACGAAACGGTCTTCTGCTGGGTTAAGGTAACTAACCGCACAGAGAACTGCGACATAGATTTTTTATTTCAAGGTCCAAACGGGATAGACTGCCCATCAAACGCAGAATGGAGCGACGGCGATTGCTGTTACGCCAAACTAGAGTTAAATAAATATGAAACAATCGAAGTTGTAGGCGACTGGAAAGTAACGGTCTATATAAACGGGAAAGAGGCTCTAACCGATAATTTTGTAGTCGTCCCTCTCGGAGGACTTGTTTGGTGGGGTCCCTTTGTAGGCCTCCTTACAATCCCAATCTTCGCGATCGTAGTTTACCTCTTATTGAAGAAAATTTTAAGAGGGAGATCCTGCGAAAGCTCTAGCCACACCAAAAATTAATCGATGGATGACCTCCCTCTAAGGTTCTTCGAGTTTTGCTTTACCGTCTAACGTTCTCCGCCTCAATAGTAAGGTGTAAAAAATGGGTATCTGTAGGGCCAGCCATAGAAGCCTTGCCAGTAGCCTATGCGCGGCATACCCCAAGGACCACTATAATACGGCTGGCTGAAGGCTGGATACGCCCACCACCATCTAGGCAACCAGGGGAACCATCTACAGAATGGGTAGGGGTTGCCGAAGCCTCTGCCCCATCCGAACCATCCTCGTCCTCTAGGCATCTCCTCCGCCTCACTTGCTCAGCTCTTCTAGTCTTTTCCTGATGGCTTCAAGTTGTGCTTCTAAAGCCTTTACTTGTTGCTCTAGCATCTGCCTCTCCTGCTCTTTTGTGAGTTGCGGAGCAAAAGGCGTAGGTATTGCTTGTCCTCCTGTCGGTGGTACAGTTGTCGGAGGAACCATCGTTGGAGCAGCCGTCTGTAGCCACTGCATGTACTGCGGTAGGAGTCCACTTTGCATGAGCCATTGTGCAGTCGGCGGCAAACCTGTAGGAGATCTTCCTAGCCATCCTGGTGAGAACCCGAATCTAATCCATCCTGGCAGTCCAGTCATGTAATACATGTATCTGTGTCTGTAACCCATACGCGATCACCTCCATTTTTGTGCTTATGCACATTTATGTCTTTCAAACAATTCTACAGTATATAAACCTTACGCCTTAAACAAGTAGACATAAACTTCCACTTCAAATCACTGCAGTAAGTGAATTAATCGCGATTTCGCATTCTGAACCTAAAAAAATACCGGTGATAGCAGAAACATTAAATAGAAGTCTTCATTCTTTCGTTGCTTCTAGGGAATAGGATGTGGAGGAGCTATGATTAACCTTAAGATTCTAGTAAACTCCTCGGAACCAAGGCTTCTACAAAAAGAATTTATTACGCCGTTATATCAACATCTACCCGCGCTCAAGTGGTGTATCCGTTGACAAAAGCGAAATTAAAGATCGATGAACTCAAGAGCAAAAACGCCGTCATCAAAGGGTTGGAACTCTCGATAGGCAAAGTAATCGAGGAAACATGGGAAGAACCTAAGGGGCCTACTCCATTCCCTTCGATCACTGATCTGAGGGAGTGGGATCTCAAGTTATTATCGCGGTACAAACCCTTCTATATGCCCTTCTGCGACGTTTGCTGTCTCTGTACCTTCGGTAAATGTGATTTGACAGGAAATAAACGTGGAGCCTGCGGATTGAATATGTCGGCCCAGCAATCACGGATTGTTCTGCTCGCGTGTTGTATAGGTGCTGCGACTCATACAGCCCACGCTAGGCATCTGGTGGAGCATCTTATAGAGAAGTTTGGTAGAAGGACCCCTATCGATGTAGGCGGTGTAAGTGTAGAAGTGGAGGCTCCCGTTACCCGTCTCGTTTGCGGAGTTCGCCCCAAAACCCTCGGGGACTTGGAGGACGTATTAGACTATCTAGAAGGACAAGTCACCCATCTACTCTCTGCAACTCACACTGGACAAGAGGGGAGCAACATTGATTTTGAATCCAAAGTGCTCCACGCTGGAATGATAGATCAAGTCGGAATGGAAATCGCTGATATGGCCCAGATAGCTGCTTATAATTTTCCAAAAGCGGATCCGGAAGCCTCACTTGTAGATTTAGGTTTCGGGGTAGTAGACTCTAAGAAGCCGGTTATACTCGTTATCGGACATAATGTCCCCCCCGCGATAGAGATAATGGATTATTTGAGGGATAAGGGTCTATTAGGCGAAGTGGAAGTCTGCGGTTTATGTTGTACAGCCCATGATGTAACCAGATATAACCCGAAGGCAAAGATAGTAGGACCTATATCTTGGCAACTTCGGTTTATACGGAGTGGAATCCCAGACGTAATAGTAGTTGATGAGCAATGCATCCGAGCAGATGCCTTAGTGGAGGCTCAGAAGATTCACGCTCCTTTAATCGCAGCGAGTGAGAAGAACTGTCTAGGGCTCCAAAACCGGACCGACAGTAATCCAGACGACATAATTGCTGACCTTGTCAGTAGAAAAGTTCCTGGAGTACTGATACTAGACCCTGAAAAGGTTGGAGAAGTAGCCGTAAGGACAGCTCTAAAAGTTGCCTCTGAGCGTAAGAAGTTCAAGGTTATTCCAGATTTGAAGGATGTCATCGAGGGCTCTAAGAGATGTAGGCAATGTAACGAATGCCAACGTGCCTGCCCTAACGACCTTCCCATTCCAGAAGCTGTAAAAATGGCTGCTTCTGGGAACCTTGAAAAACTCAACGAGATCTACGATGACTGTATTGGCTGTGCTCGTTGCGAACACGCATGTCCAGAAAATTTGCCTTTACACAGTTATATCGTTAAGGCTGCTGAGAAGAAGATGAAGGGGGAGACCTTTAAGGTTCGGGCTGGAAGAGGTGCGATACAGGATATCGAGATCCGTAATGTGGGGGGTCCTATAGTTCTCGGCGAGATTCCAGGGATAATCGCCTTCGTAGGGTGCGCTAACTACCCGAAGGGTGGGAGAGAAGTGGCGGAGATGGCTATCGAATTTGCGAAAAGAAGATATATCGTGGTTGCATCTGGATGTGCAGCTATGTCTATTGGAATGTACAAGGATGAGGATGGGAAGTCTCCCTATGAGGTGTTCCCAGGGGACTTTGACGCTGGTTGCATTCTAAACGTTGGCTCATGTGTTTCAAACCCGCATATAGCCGGTGCGGCTATAAAAATTGCGAGTATCTTCGCGAGGCGCAATCTCCGGGCTAATTATGAGGAGATAGCTGATTACGTGCTGAACCGTGTAGGTGCAGTAGGTGTAGCTTGGGGTGCTATGTCACAGAAAGCCGCCTCCATCGCTAGTGGTTTCTGGCGTTTAGGGGTGCCTGTCGTCGTTGGCCCTCACGGCTCTAAATATAGACGTATGCTCCTAGGTAGAGCGGACCATAAAGATGACTGGTACGTATATGATGCGCGTACTGGAGAGAAAGTTTATGTTGGTCCAGCTCCAGAACATCTATTCTATGCCGCTGAAACTAAAGAAGAAGCGATGGTTATGATCGCAAAGCTATGTATGAGGCCGAACGACACCACTAAGGGTAGAGCCATAAAACTCACCCATTATATCGATCTTCATAAGAGACTGTACGGGACAATGCCCGATGACATCCATCTCTTCGTACGTAACTTAGCGGATCTACCGATAACCATGAAAGATGAGATAGCAAACATATTAAAAGAGAAAGGTTGGAAGGAAACCGTTATTCCCGATCCAACTCTCTTACCTAGGCTCATCCGAAAAAGAGGGGCGTAAGAACCTTGGCTAAGGCTGAACCATGGCAGAAAGCTGAGATTCCAGGACCAAAAAAGGCTTTTGTCATTCCTAAGCCTGAAGTGGTTGCGGCGATGATAAAGAGGGCTAAGCGCCCTGTTATGATAGTTGGTCACAGAGCAACCGACATAGAAATGGATGGTGAAAAATTAATAGACTATGTGATAAGACTCGCGGAGGCCGGCGGTATTCCCGTGGTCGCTACGGCCCATATCATAGGGGAGTTCCTCAGGAGAGGCTTCAAACCATCTTGTTCCATGTCAGCTCTGGACATAGCCAACAGACTTAAAGACCCAGAATGGAAGGGACTGGATGAGAAGGGCTCTTATGACCTCTCTCTGTTTGTGGGCTTACCATACTACATGGAGTGGCTCATTCTCTCAGGCCTCAAGCACTACTCAAAGCTGACAACCATAACGTTAGACAGGGTCTACCAGCCGCACGCAAGTTGGTCCTTTCCAACTTTATCTGTGAAGAATTGGATTGAATATTTTAACGTGATGATTAAAAATTTGGGAAAAGGTGAGTGAGACATGTCTATGTTCGAAGGTATACCCGTGGATGTTGGAGTCATATACGAAGGAGAGCGGATTCGAAAGAAGGATATGTACGTTGAATTAGGCGGACCGAAAATCAAAGAGAAGTTTGAGTTAGCCAGAGTTAAGGAGCCGGAAGAGGTCGAAGATGGAAAAATCACTATAATCGGTCCGGATCTGACGGAACTAGAAGAGGGGAAGAGCTATCCTTTCGGTATACTAGTTGAGGTCTCTGGAGCAAAGCTTGAAAAAGACCTTGAAGGGGTGATCGAAAGGCGTATCCACGAGTACTTCAATTACATCGAAGGGTTAATGCACCTCAACCAACGCTACGACATATGGATAAGACTGAGCAAAAAATCCTTCAGTAAAGGTCTAAATTCCTTCAAGTATATCGGAAAAGTTCTACATACTCTATTCAAAAGTGAACTTCCCATAATAGAGAAGATGCAGACTACCTTCATAACAGACGTAGAAAAAATCAAGAAGTTATATGAAGAGGCTCTAGAGATATACGATGCACGGGATGCGAGGGCCAGGGGTCTCAGGGATGAGGATGTAGATACATTCTATGGATGCGCTCTTTGTCAGTCCTTCGCTCCAACACATGTATGCGTGATAACGCCTCAACGGTACTCGAATTGTGGCGCTATAAGCTGGTTTGACGGAAGAGCTGCTGCTAGGATAGACCCTAAGGGTCCGATTTTCCCTGTAGAGAAGGGTGAATGCCTCGATGACTGGAGGGGTGAATATACTGGGGTTAACGAGAGCGCGAAGCAGAGGTCTATGGGTGAAGTAACGAGGGTCTGGCTTTACACAGCCTTCGGCTATCCACACACCTCCTGTGGATGCTTCGAAGCTATAGCCTTTTATATTCCAGAAGTTGACGGTCTCGGTATAGTCCATAGAGGATACCGAGATGTTACAGTGAACGGCCTCCCCTTCTCGACGATGGCTGATTCCGCGGCTGGAGGAAGACAAGTTGACGGCTTCCACGGAATCTCAATAGAGTATATGCGTTCTCCTAAATTCCTGCAAGTCGACGGCGGATACAACCGTGTTGTATGGATGCCCAAGGAGGTTAAAGAACGGGTTAAGGACTTCATTCCGAAGGATGTTGTAGACAAGATAGCGACGGAAGAAGACGCTAAGACTGTAGAGGAGCTTAAGGCCTTCCTGAAGGAACGTGGTCATCCGGTTGTTGAGCGTTGGAAAGAAGAAGAGGAGGAAGTTGCGGTTCCGGAAGAAGCTGTAGCGCCGACTGAGGGTCTTGAGATGATTCCAGTAGCTACGGCTTCAACATTACCCATTACCGCGGGTAGAATGAAAATAATTCTCAA
>CAZOCN010000077.1:0-6640 GCA_964578315.1 uncultured Candidatus Bathyarchaeia archaeon | reverse complement strand
AACTCAACTCTGGAGATTCGATTAGAGATCTTATAGGTCCCCTTGGAAATCCTGCTGAATCTAAATTTTACGGCACAGTAACCGTTGTAGGAGGAGGAGTGGGGATAGCCCCCGCTTATCCAAGGGCTAGACAACTCAAGAGTTGCGGGAACCACGTCATCTCCATAATAGGCGCTCGAACATCAGAACTCCTCATATTAGAGGATTGGATGAAGGCAGTTAGTGATGAGTTGTACATATCCACAGACGATGGAACAAGAGGACGCCGCGGTTTCGTCAGTGATGTGCTTAAGGACTTGTTGGAGAAAGGAAGGAAGATCAACTACGTCTTCGCGGTTGGTCCTGTCCCTATGATGAGAGCTGTCGCCATGGTAACTAGAAATTATGGAATAAGAACAGACGTTAGCTTGAACTCCATAATGGTTGATGGAACAGGTATGTGTGGAGCCTGCAGGGTGACTGTAGGAGGTGAGACGAAGTTCACTTGTGTAGACGGTCCGGAGTTCAATGCGCATGAAGTGGACTTTCAAGAGTTGACGGCTAGATTAAATACTTACGTCGAAGAGGAGCGGAGAGCTTTGGAGATATGTAAGGGAGGCTGTTGATAATGAAGGTTAATTATAAGCGGGTTCCGATGCGGGAGCTCCCCGTGGAAGAGCGGATTCATTCATTCAAGGAAGTTGCCTTGGGCTATACGGAAGAGGAAGCCCAGGCGGAAGCTGGTAGATGCCTCCAATGCAAGAAACCCCGTTGCGTGCAGGGTTGTCCAGTTGGGATAGACATCTGTAAGTTCATATCTCTATTTAGGGAAGGTGATTACGAAGGAGCTATAAGAGTTATTAAGAGCGCTAATAACCTCCCTGCTATATGCGGTAGAGTATGCCCTCAAGAGAATCAGTGTGAGGGTCAGTGCGTTCTCGGAGTGAAGGGAGATCCTATAAACATCGGAGGACTTGAACGTTTCCTCGCAGACTGGGAGAGAAAGAAAGGAGTGACTATCCCCGAACTTCCCGAAAAGAGGAAGGGGGCGGTGGCTGTTGTGGGTAGTGGACCAGCGGGTTTGACAGCTGCTGGCGACCTTGCAAAAATGGGATATAAGGTAGTTGTCTTTGAGGCTCTGCATGAGCCAGGAGGCGTATTAACCTACGGAATCCCCGAGTTTAGGCTGCCTAAGGACATAGTTAAGGCCGAAGTGAGTTACATAAAGAAGCTCGGCGTAAAAGTAGAGACGGACATCGTTGTGGGGAAGACGCTTACAGTAGACGATCTCTTCGAAGACGGTTTTGACTCAATTTTCATCGGAACTGGAGCCGGACTACCCTCTTTCCTACGGGTTCCTGGAGAGAATCTCTGTGGAATCTATTCTGCAAACGAGTTTTTGATTAGAGTAAACTTGATGAGGGCGTATAAATTCCCATATGAAAGCGACACGCCGATAAGAATAGGTGATAGAACCTCCGTTATAGGCGGGGGAAACGTAGCCATGGATTCTGCTCGATCTGCTCTTCGCCTCGGATGTAAAGAGGTTTCGGTGCTCTATAGGCGAACGGAGAGGGAGATGCCCGCTAGACTTGAGGAAGTTAGGAGGGCTAAAGAGGAAGGAATCAAATTCAAGTTTCTAGTTCAACCAATAGGATTCCGTGGAGACGATAAGGGATGGATCAAACGGATAGAATGCTTAAAAATGAGGTTGGGACCACCAGATGATTCTGGTAGGCGTAGACCAATACCGATAAAAGGTTCAGAGTTTCTCCTTGATCGAGATACGGTTATCGTGGCTATTGGGCAGAGACCAAATCCTTTAATCCCAAAGGCAACACCAGGGATAAAAACTTCTCCCTACGGAACGATACTTGTTAACCCTGAGACTATGGAGACCTCAAAACCGCGGGTTTTCGCAGGAGGCGATATAGTCTCAGGTGCAGCCACGGTAATAACGGCTATGGAAGCGGGGAAGAAAGCCGCTAAGTCCATAGACGCCTTACTTTCAAGGAATAAATAACTATTTAGGATTTGTTTTCTCATGTGAGAGTGTAATCAAACCTAGACCCCTCGCTCAGAGGTGGTTATTGATAGCCCCTCTATTTGAAGTCTAATATGCAGTATTTAGAATCTGAAGGGTATTGTATACCTTGCTAGTTCTTTTATGGAGTGGTCTACGTAATCGTTTATGTGGCGTGCGATGTCCATGGCTGTGATAATCCCGTAGACGATGTTGTTTCTTATCACAGGGAGCTTCCGAACATTATGTTCCTTCATGATCTTGGCTGCGTCGAGGAGGTCGCTGTCAGGATCCACAGAGAGTAGAGGAGTAGACATGACTTCGCCTAGAGTAGTCTTATTCGGATCTCTGTTTTCAGCTAAAACCTTCAATAAGAGGTCTCTCTCCGTCACCAACCCCACAGGTCTACATTTCTCCAAGACGATGACGAAACCAAGATTCTTCTCTGCCATCTCTTTCGCAGCTTCCGTCACAACAGTACTAACATCCGCAGTCAAGATCTCCTTAGTCATATAATTCTTAACGGCAGTTTTCAAATATCTTTACCGTCCTATAACAAATTATTTTTAACTCAGCGATCAAGTAATCCCTTTACCTTTTTATAGGGATTCCTAGAATAAAAGTTTTTCAATAATCTTATTAGAGGGGATTGAAGAGTGACAAAGACCGTTAAGGTAGGTATAGTGAAGGCAGGATGCTTAGGCTCGCTTCCTCTTCTAGAATTCCTCCTTGATGAGAGAGCGGAGAGAGAAGATATAGAGGTTACGGTTGTAGGAACAGGTGCGAAGGTAATTAAAAGCCAATGCATAGACGCCGCAAAGTGTATGGTTGAGAAGAAACCTGACTTGATCATTTTGATCGGTCCAGCTCAACCAACGCCGGGTCCAACGGAGGCTCGGAAGATACTTGCAGAGTCTGGAATACCTACCATAGTTATCTCAGATTCTCCGATGAGGAAGATCACCGCGGATATCGAAGAGGCTGGCATGGGCTGGATACTTGTCAACGCTGATTCAATGATTGGAGCGCGGAGAGAGTTCCTAGATCCGATTGAAATGGCTCTCTTTAATACGGATTTAATCCGTGTGTTAGCTTGCACGGGTGTTCTGAACAAGATAAGAAAAACTATAGACACTATGATAGAAGAGATAAAGAGAGGAGAAAAGCCGAATCTTCCAAGACTGACAATTAACAAAGAAACAGCGATTGCAACGGCAGGTTTCAGCAACCCCTACGCTCTGGCTAAAGCAAGGGCAGCTCACGAGATCTCTAGGCGTGTAGCGGGTTTGAATATAGAGGCCTGCTTCAAATTAGCTGAATGGGAGAGTTACACTTCAATTGCGGCTAGCGGTCATGAGATGATGCGCTACGCCGCTAAACTGGCGGATGAGGCTAGGGAACTAGAAAAGGCAACAGACTCCCTTCTTAGAGAACCTCACTTTGATGATGGAACCATTGGAACAAAGAGGAGGCTTATAGAGAAGCCGAAGAAGCCTTAGTCAACCTTTTTTGTGTTAAAAAAAGAAGTACTTAAAATTCACCTCCTCTCATAGGTTTCTATATGTTAAGCGTTAATGAGAAAGCCTTCAGCTTAGTCACGGAATTAATAAATGAAGCAGAGAGGTACGGCGTAGAAGTCAAAGAGACTGACAGCGGAACAACCTTAATAGATGCCGGAATAAGGGCTGAAGGAGGATTCTCAGCGGGTAGGCTGATCACAGAGATCTGTCTCGGAGGCTATGGAAGGGCGGAGTTATCAAGCCAGAAACTCGGCGAAATCTCTATTCCAGCCATACTCGTCTATACAGATCACCCAGCAATCTCAACCTTAGGCTCCCAATTCGCCGGATGGAACGTAAGATACGAAAATTACTCAGCTATGGGGTCTGGACCCGCAAGGGCTCTAGCCCTGAAACCAAAGGAGCTCTACGAGAGCATCTCCTACAGAGACGAATCAGACTTGGCGGTAATAGTTCTAGAAACCTCTAAGGAACCGCCGGAACCCGTCTTATCTGATATCGCCAGAAAATGTAGAGTAGACAAGGACGAACTGTACGTCATACTGACGCCTACCACCTCCCTCGCCGGCTCCGTTCAGATCTCTGGGAGAGTAGTTGAGACAGGTATGCACCGCCTCACAGAGTTAGGCTTAGACCCCAAGACCGTTAAGTACGCCTGGGGAATCGCACCGATCTCTCCCCCTCACCCTAAAACCGTGAAAGCCATGGGAAGAACCAACGACGCTATAACCTATGGCGGAGTCACAGGCTATTGCCTATATTCAGAGGACGAAGACTCATTAAAGGAGATCCTAAGAAAAGCGCCGTCATCAGCTTCGAGGTCTTATGGAAAACCCTTCGCAGAGATATTTAAGGAGGCCGGATACGACTTCTACAAGATAGACCCGGGCTTCTTCGCCCCCGCGGTGATTACAGTAACCAATGTTAAGACCGGAAACAGTTTCACAGCAGGCAAAGTGAATCTCGACATATTAAGAGAATCCTTCGGAGTCCACACTCTATGATACGGTGGATAAGTAGATGGAGAGGTTAATCGAAGTAGAGGGCTCCTCCTTCCAGAGAGGTCGGATGATCGGTGAAAGATTCAAAGAACTGATCAAGATGAACGTTGAGTACTACTCTTCGATTTGGCGTAAAATCCTTGGAGACGAGACCGAAGACTTTGCGGAGAGCTCTATCCCATTAATTAAAGATTATGATGAGGAAATATTCAGTGAGATCTCCGGAGTTGCCGAGGGCTCAGGTCTAACACTAGAGGAGATAGTCCTACTGAACTCTAGGTATGAAGCCCTGAACTTTGTAGCCCCAGAGGGATGCACATCCTTCGCTGTACTCCCAAACGCATGCCGGAATGGGCGTGTTCTGGTCGGTCAGAACTGGGATCTAAGTAGGGAGGTTGTGGGTAGGGACATAGTGATAATAGTGAAGAGGGAGGGTAAACCACCCTACATCACTAATACGGAGGCTGGGGTCCTAGCCCATAAAGGCATGAACTCTGAGGGGATAGGAATATGCTTCAATGCCCTGAAGTCTAACGTAGATAAGCTCAAACCCTGCGTTCCAATGCTCTTGATCCTCAGGAAGCTCTACGACTCAAAGAACCTCTCTGACTTAATCTCCTTTATACAGGAGGCTGAGAGATCTACTTCAGCTAACTTTCTTGTCGCCCATAAAGACGGCGAAGCAATCTCTCTTGAAGTGACCCCTAGAGAGATAGAGATAATCACGCCAGAGGAGGGATTACTCTTCCACACAAACCACTTCTTAAGTCCATTCCTTCTGAACAGACTAGTCGATTTGAACAGAGAGAACCCAGACACACATATCAGATTGATGAGGATAAAGAGTCTCCTCTCACGAAGGAAGAGAGAGATCGGAATAGAATTCTTAATGGACACCCTGAGGGACCACTTTAACTGGCCCGAGTCCATATGCAGACATGGAGTCTCAGTTACCATAGCCTCCCTTATCATGGACTTGAAAGAAGCGAGGTTCCTTCTCTGCCGCGGAAACCCCTGTGAAAGCGAATATGAAAGCCTCGAATGGACAAATTAAAAAGGAAAACCCCGCTCAAAGCCTCCATCAAAAAGTCAACACATTAAAAGAAATAGCCAAAGCGGAATGAAGAGGAGATCCCCCTTTAAAATTAGTCTCCCCTTATTAATGGGCTTCTCTTTTTTAGGCTTCGTAAATTCTATTTTTCTGGGAGAGTATAGCTTTCGCTTTTTCGATTAGGTTTTCCACAGTCTCTCTTGGGAGGTTCGTCTCCCTTCTGAGTTCCTCCGGCTTCTTTTTTGTCAGTTCTTTTAGTAGGATTATTCCGGCTGAAGCTAGTTTCTCTCTGACATCCTTCTTTAAGCCTCTGAGGCAGGTTATGGGATAGAGGCGTTTCCTCTCTATCATGCTTCGTAAGTCTTGGTCTGGAGGCGAATTCCATCCTATATGGTGGATTCCCCTACATTCCGCGTAGCGTTTAGCGTGTTCCGAGAGTTTCGTGTTACAGACTATCATCGCCTTGTCTATCTTCAGAGTGTTCAGTCCAAGTTCAAACCCTTCGATGAGGTCTTCCAGTACGGCTCTCGCTATACGACTTACGTCCAAACCCGTTGGCGTATGATAATTATAGTGGTGTTTCACTTCCACGATATACGTTTCACCGTCTTTCCTTGCGATAGCGTCAACTTCATGCTCTACACATCTACCTCTTATAATCTGGTTCGGAGTAACTTCATAGCCATTCTCACCGAGCAGAATCTGGACGAAACGTTCAAAGTCTGGTTTCGGCTCCATCAGACTTAAAGCCCTTCGGAGGTCAATCTGATACTTAACCTCGGGTTTATACCTGCCTAATTCTCTGAAAATCATCTGAAGAATTCTTCTCGTCTCTATACCATCGTACACTTTCGTCTCGATCTTCTCGGCGACAGCCTCGGCAACCTCCCTAGTAGCCCCCATCCTCAGACAGGTCCTTACAACCTTCTCTCTGTCAAACAGCTGTTTTGTTCCATCAACCTTCATTACCAATACGGGCAAAATTATCCACCGAGAGTCTATAGCATCTTTTAAACCTAAAAGGATAGCGAAGAACAAGGCTTCGATCTTCTTCAGGAAGATTCGG
>CAZOCN010000076.1:0-6703 GCA_964578315.1 uncultured Candidatus Bathyarchaeia archaeon | reverse complement strand
CCAAAAGAGACGAAGCCCTTCTACTGAATAAAATCTCCCTTTCCCTTTAAAAATAAAGTGGAGTAACTTCACGTGAAATGTTCATTTTTGGTGTATACGCAGGGTGCGAAGCCCTTTTTATACTCATTGAAGAAGGAGGACCCAAGAGGTGAAAAGTAATGAAATTGGCCTGGAAGACATTAGGCGTAGCATTAGTGATAATGGCAATTGTGGTTCCTTTGGTTATGTATACCCCTATCAGTGCAGAAGCTGAAAATGGTGGCGAATCACCGAACAAGCCGATTACCATAGTGTGTAAAGGCGATCACTGGAAAGCTCTGGTGCACAAGTATTTCATAAAGAACGCAGTGCCTGTAGAAATCGAAGGGAATCTCGCAGCCCATGTGAGGAGACTACTGATCCTCAACGTGGAAAGTGAGGAAGTCAGCGTTATAGTTCCTCGTGGATGGCTCGTCAACGGAGAAGCCATGAGACTCTCGGAGCTCTTTGAGGAAGGCTACCTTAACGTTGGAGATGAACTGGTGATAACTGCTTTGGAGGCGGCATATACAAACGAGAATGGCGTAACCTTCTACATCATCCTCGGATATGAGATAGAGAACCAAACCAACGGCAGCCATCTCTCTGCCATCCTACCTTTCAACATAGAAATCACAGAATAAGGACCCTCCTAAAAACAATCCCACCACGATCCCTCTTTTTTATATTTTTGAGTCTATGATGGTTTTACGGGATATATTCTGATCGACTCTTTCTTTCCGGTTCCTTGAGAGCTAAGAGTGCGATCGGTATGCTGATTGCTGGGAATATTGTTGATAGTAGTATTACTGTATGGATGTCTGTAGCCGTTATTATTAGACCTCCCAATATTGCGCTGGAGGAGCGGACGGCGGACTCTACAGAGTTGAGGAGCCCTAATGAACTACCTCTTTCCTCCCGTTTCGTAATATCGGATATGTAGGCGGAGGCGGCCATCCGGTAGCTGTTGTAGTTTGCCATGAGGATGGCTGAGGGTATGGCTTGGAGGAAGTTCTTTGCGAAGTAAAGAACCATGAGGCCGGCTATAAGGCTTAGAGCGGCTAAATTCATTAGTGGTTTTCTTCCATGCTTATCAGAGAAGGAACCCACTAGAGGTTGAAGTAAGACCAGGGAGATGATTCCAATAAAATCAAAACAGCCAACCATAGTCTTATTCATTCCAAGGTCCCTGAACAAGTACACATTTCTATTAGGTCCTAGGAGTGCAATGCCTAAGAGAAAAGCTGAGAAGACGATGAAGAGTATAGAGAATTTTCTGAAGGAACTCTTCTCCCAAGAAAACTTGAAGGGTTGTTTCTGGAGGCTCCTACTGAGGTCTGGTGGATCGGACCCGAAGACTAAGAAGATTAAGCCTCCTACAAGACATACAGCAGCTACGAAAACCCAGAGAACAGTGAAGCCTAGGACGTCGGCTATTATGCCTCCCATTATCGGGCCGATGGCGAAGCCAGCCATTTCAAAGCTTGTTAGGAGACCCATCCGCCTCCCTATGTTCTCAGGCTTTGTAATGTCTGAGACTAGAGACCATGTAGCGGGCACCACAGCCCCTACAAATATAGCCGTACTTCCCCTCAAGAGAATTATAGGGATCACTCGACTCTGCAGAGACATAATTAGGAATATGGGACTTAGTCCAATCATACCTAGAACCATGAAGAGTTTCCTTTTCCCCAAATAGTCAGAGCAATAGCCCCATAGGGGCAAAGTGAAGATCATGATTCCGGCAAAGACTGTAAAGACTAAACTGATCTCTATGGGTGAAGCACCCAGCTCATATACATAAATTGGTAGTTGATTTACCACGATACCCCACTCAATCCGAAGAAGTAAACTAAGCATACACGCCGCATAGAATACCCGACTATGCATTAAAGATGCTCCTCAAGGGACTCTTTACCCAGATTCATCTCTCTCTAGATATACGTTTACAATAGAGAAATAAGATTAATTCCCAAAAAGAGAGGGTCTATTACCTCCCTCTTAAAACTAGAATGGAACATCTTCAAATTATCATGAGCCTCGGGCTAGAGTTACATCCTCGTTCACATTGCAAGACTAAATAGTGAATGTTAGGAGCAGTTCAGAGCTTGTGCAGTAGACTGTATGCACCTTACATCCTAACACGAAATCCTCTTCCTACACGAGCTTTAGGGTTGCTTTAACCGCTGTACTGTCAACAGCTACAACCAATTTCGGTGAATCAATCATCTGTTTAATGCCCAAAGCTTCTTCGTAACATAAGACACTAGAAAAAGATTTTAGTATTACTTTTTATTAGAACAGTATTACCAATATTGGATGTTGGCTAAAATGGAGAAAAATCCGAGAAGGGAAATATGGCAGCTCGTAGAAAAAGGCGATTTAGAAGCTCTTTTAAGAAAGAGCGCAGAGCTTCATGGACATTTCTGCAGTTATCTGGCTTACGGAGTTAAGGCTGGCTATATCGCAGTAAAGGAGTTGAGAATAAAAAGCAAGGGAATGGAGGAGTTGATAGCCATAATTGAAACGAACAACTGCTTTAGCGATGGTATCCAAGTAGTGACAGGCTGCACTTTTGGGAATAACGGACTTATCTATAAGGACGTTGGCAAAACAGCCGTAACCGTGGCTAAAAGAGATGGAACAGCCATCAGAATTCTTCTAGACCCAGAATATGAAGAGTCTATCAAAGCGGAGTATCCAGAGGCTAACAATTTATGGGAAAAAATAGTTGTTCGAAGAGAGAAAACAACAGAAGAACAGCAGAAAAGAATGATGGAACTTTTTGCAGAGATGGCATTTAAGGAATTGAGAAAACCCGCAGACCGAATGTTTAAGGTAAGCAGAATGAAAATTAGCGTTCCAGACTATACTCCCATATTCGATTCGATCATATGTCCAGTTTGCGGAGAGAAAACGTATAAACCCACTATGCAAAATGAGAAGCTGTTATGCATTGACTGTGCCAGAGCCAATTACTACATCTTAGATGGCAGAGGAATCCAGAGAAGACTTGCATTAAAGGCTGGAGTTCCGTAAGAGGTTGATCGAATGGGAAAACATTACTTCTCGGTAAAAGACGTAGCCTTAATGACGGTTTTAGGTTGTTTATCTTCATTAACAACGTTAACAACTGCTTTTATTCCGGCTCCGCTTCCAGGCTTGTATGCGGTTATAGCCATCCCAGTCAGCACAATACTCATTTTAGTAGTAGCGGAAGCTATTGGAAAATTTGGGGCCGCAACCTTCACCCAGCTTATAAGCGGAGTTTTATCGATGTTTCTTCCAGGAGGCCCTCCAGTAGTTTGGATGACCATTCCAGCATGGTGCATGGGTGGAATAGTAGTCGATGCTATTTTGCGTTTGGCCAATAAGAAACCAACCGAGTCAAGACTAATAACAACAATAATTGGGATGCTCTATAACATCCCTGGAGACGTCACCTTATACTGGAGTTTCGTAGCGTTCTTAGGCTGGGCATACTCACCAATCTTCTTCATCTACGGTTTCCTAACAATACACATAATTCTAGGAGCCATAGCCGGTTCATTCTCACCAAACATAATCATAAAGATCAAACCTCTATTTGACCAAGCATAATGGTGGTTCGCCCTTCAAGAGTCAAAAATCAGAATAGAACACACAAGCTAACTCAAAATAAAATTTACCCATAGATCCTCTGGTGCGGAAGATGAAGTTCCCCTTAAACGCTGATGCTTGATAAGAAGGACATTTTGGTCTCAAATAGGGAAATTTAGTGTGATCCCATTCCTTATACGCTCTACTGTCATCAGATATAAAGGTGAGGGTTTATAGCCAATAAATAGTTCAAAAAGGTAAAAAGTTATAATTCATGAAGTTTGGATGAGAGCCTCGGGCGGGATTTGAACCCGCGACCTGCGGCTCTCTCTTCTAGAGGAGAATACGAGGCCGCTGCTATACCGGGCTTAGCTACCGAGGCATTAGAGCAATAAATGAATGGTTGACACCGCATTTTTAAATTATTCGGGCTTAATTCTCTTTGGTGGAGCTATTGGGTAAATCTGGAGGCCTCAGTGAACAGGAGATTATAGAACTAATCCATGGATGTTTGGATGAGATGCCGGGTCAATATGTACCTTTCGGCGACGATGCATCAGCGGTGAATCTCCATGACGGAACCCTCGCTGTAGTGAAAACGGACATGTTAGTGGGTAAGACAGACGTCCCGAAGCAGATGAGCCTCTGGCAGGCTGCTAGAAAGACTGTTGTGATGAACGTGAGCGATTTAGCAGCCAAGGGAGTTCAACCTTTAGCTGCCCTAATCTCTCTCGGTCTACCTAGGGGATTGTCTAGAGAGGATATCCTACAGATCGGGATGGGATTAAATGCGGGGGCTAGGGAATACGGCGCCTATGTCATAGGCGGAGACACTAATGAAGCATCCGATTTAGTCATTAACTGCGTTCTATTCGGAGTTGTGGAGAGAAGATATTTCATCGGTCGTTGGGGTGCTAAACCAGGGGATATACTCGCTGTAACCGGTAGTTTCGGAAAGCCGAGTGCTGGACTGAAGGTTTTATTGGAAGGTTTACCGGCGCCCTCAGCAATTAGTAAATTACTAGTGAAATCTGTTTTGATGCCTCGTGCTAGATTGAAGGAGGGACTTGTCCTCTCTAGAGCCGGAGTCGTAACCTCATCTATAGATTCCAGCGATGGGCTGGCATGGAGCATTCATGAGCTAGCGCGAGCTAGCGGTGTCGGGTTTTTAGTAGAAACTCTACCCGTCTCTGGAGAAGTAAGAAAGTTTGCTGAACTTAATAGGCTGAATTTGACGGAACTTTGTCTTTATGGTGGAGAAGAGTATGAGTTGGTTGTGACTGTTAAGCCGGAGTTCTGGGATGAAGCTGAGCGAGTAGTTAGAGAAGTAGGTGGCTCACTTACGAGGATTGGGGTCGCTACTGAAGATCGGAGAGTTAGATTAAAGATAGGTGAGCGAGAACTTCCCATTGAAGTACGTGGTTGGGAACACTTTAAAACTCTAAAGCCATAACCTATCTTCAGGATTACAGTATTGCCTAGAATGTTTGGGGAGGTAAGGGTTGGATTGTCGAGCGATAAGTTTGAATGCGAACTTATGGATTGGAGTCTCTTCTACACTTTAGCTAAGAAGGTAGCTAAAAGGATCGTGAAGTCTGGTTTCAATCCAGACATCATCATAGGGCTAGCGAGGGGTGGATGGTGCCTTGCGAGAGTTCTATGCGATTTCTTAGGGGTGAAGGATCTGGTGAGTCTCAAGGTTGAACATTGGGGGATAACGGCGACCCCTGATGGAAAAGCGAAGTTGAAGTACCCCTTTAACATAGACCTCACCGACAAAAAAGTCTTGGTTGTTGACGACATCACCGATACCGGGGAGAGCATGAGGGTTTCAGTTGATTATGTGAAATCCCTCAATCCTCTAGAGATAAAAACCGCCGCTCTCAGGCACATCGAAGGCTCAAAGTTCAAACCCGACTTTTACGGAGAAAAAATCACATGGCGCTGGGTGATCTTCCCCTGGAATCTAATAGAGGACCTCTGTAATCTGGTTTCACGGGTGGTAAAGGACGTAGAGAATCCGCCAGCTTCCTCAACAATCAAGTCTAGGCTGAAAGAGAACTTTAACATAGACGTAAAAGAGGAAGTTGCCGAAGAGATCCTTGAGGAGATAAAAAGGCGTAAAAGGCTGGGAAGATGACTCCAGATTTACACCATGGCTTCCTTTAAGGCCTCGCCACAATCGCATCCTCTCTCTTTTGGTATCTTCGGTATAGCCACCTTGAGCAGTTCTTTGAGCTTTCTTGAGTTCTCTTGCATAGTCTTAACAACTTCCATAACAGAAACCGGCTTCTCCGCCCAGACATCATAATCTGTCACCATCCCAATTGAGACATAACATAACTCCATCTCCCTCGCTAAAACACATTCTGGATACAAGGTCATCCCTATTATGTCCGCATTCCAGGAGCGGAAGAGGCGCGACTCGGCTCTAGTTGAGAATCGGGGGCCTTCTATACAAACGTAGGTTCCTCTTTCGTGGAAGTCTATCCCCAATTCTCTCGTCGAGTCTATGAAGATCTCCCGGAGCTCCGGACAGAAGGGGTCAGCCGTCGATATATGGCATGTCTGTCCTCCTTCGAAGAATGTGTCTAAACGCTTTTTTGTTCGGTCGATGAACTGGTCTACGATTACGAAGTCGCCGGGTTTATAATCCTCGCGTAAGGATCCCACGGCTCCAGGTGCTATAACCCTTTCAACGCCTAACTCCTTAAAGGCCCATATGTTAGCGCGGTAATTGATGCGATGGGGAGGGATAGTGTGGTTTCTCCCGTGTCTGGGAATAAAAGCTACTTTTATTCCTTGGAACTCGCTGATTGAGACGAGGTCTGAGGGCTCACCGAAAGGCGTGTAAACCTTCACTTCACGGGTCTTCTCAAAGATTTCAGGGTCGTATACACCCGTACCTCCGATTATACCGAGGTAAGCGGTCTCTTTCTTCCTCAAATCCATTTCTCCTCCCACTTTTCCATTAGTTTCTACTAAAAATAAAAGTGAATTGATGGTAATTAAAATCTGATGATAAGGGAGATGTCTGTGACGTTCGTTCCAGTCGGTCCGGTGAAGATTAAGTCTCCAAGTTTAGAGAAAAAGCCGTAAGTGTCGT
>CAZOCN010000075.1:0-6741 GCA_964578315.1 uncultured Candidatus Bathyarchaeia archaeon | reverse complement strand
CAACGATAAGATTCTCTGAGCCCGTTCCTCATGGACCTGAAGGAACGGAACTTGGATGGTTGATAATGGTTTCTGTGGAGGTTGACGACGAGCGGGTCCTCTTCGCCTCCGATGTCCAGGGTCCCATGTCCGATCACACAGCAGATCTGATACTTAAAGAGAGACCGAGTTTGCTGATAGTGGGCGGCCCACCACTCTACCTATCGGGCTTCAGGGTTCCGGAGAAGAGTATACGGCAGGGTCTTTCAAACCTTGAGAGACTAGTAAGGGTCATACCTACAACTATTCTAGGTCACCACCTACTCAGAGACTTGAAATGGCGTGAATGGTGTAGTCCTGTTATAAAAAGCGCCCTGGAGAAGGGAAATTCTATTATCACCGCTTCTGAATTTATTGGTTTACCTACTCAACTTTTGGAAGCTCGTAGGAGATTGCTATATGATGAAGAGCCTCCAGAGGACGAATTCATTAAGTGGACGAAGTTACCTTATGAGAAGAGAAAGTTAACGAAACCTCCGATATAAACCGGTGTAAAGAAGCGTGTATTAAATTAAAAGGTATTGAATTATGAATTGCCAGAGAGAGATAATCACCATAAAGATTGCTGTTAAAACAGTTATCAGAATTACTAGGCGGTTTGGACGAAACTCTTTTGGTAACTTCAAGCATAGATAGGTAGAACTTAGGAATATAACTCCCATAGCTGGCGCGAACATCAAGGATGAAAGTAGAAGTAACCATATGGGTTTCTGAAACATCAGAAGAAAGAAGAGTGGTATGGCGATAGCGACTAATACTAGGGCTCTCAGAAGTCCTTTAGCGCTTATCTTTCTGTAAATTGATGGGGCAATGATCTTTATGAATTCTCTATTAGCCCTCGACAAGCCGTCCACAACCCCGATTATTGAACTTAGAAGGAGAGCGAGGGAGCCCAATAGAAAGAGGTAGTAGGCCCAAGATCCAAAGGTCTCAGTGAACATAGCAGACAAGGTCTCCACCAAAGAGAGTCCCTTTGGGTGTAGACCTCTTGGGAATAGAATGGTGGCCCCGGAGATGTAAAGGCAAGTTGAAATGAGAAATGTTATAAAATAAGAGACGAAGAGGTCGAGATACACCGGCTTAAGCCAACCCTTTAGTCTCATCCTATCCTCCTTGCCGAGATCAACTAGAGCCTTCCTCTCTGATTTTAATTGATACATACCCGCCCCCTTCTCTTTAGCCCACCACGCATAGCCTAGGGTCGGTCCCCAACCTGCTCCAAGCCAACCCCATAAACCCATCCAAGTTATTAATGCTATATCCCCAGAAGCGTTTGGGGGGATTCTGGGGATTAGGCCTCCAATCATCTCGCCTAATGGCGGGGCGATAAGGACTGCAACGGCGATTATCCCAAAGAACATGATCAGGATGAAGGCCAGCATTATCTTCTCAAGAACTCCGTAAATTCCTAGAAGACAGATTAGAGCTACTAGAATAACCACTACAAAAATCCAGTTGTAGGGGGACAGTACTCCCGGAATTAAGAGGTTGAAAGTGCCTGCTGTTACACCTATGTGAGCTCCTATCCCGATTAAATAGAGGAATGAGGCGAGCATGCAGTAGGGTACTATCCACTTTAACCACTTGTTCTTCCATATGCCTTCTATGAAGGTTTGACCGGTTAAAGTGCCGTATCGTAGCATTGCCATGGTTGAAACTCCTTTACATAGGACTATGAGAGGGATACACCACAGGAATGCCCAACCGTAAAGGGAAGCCGCCCTAGTGGAAAGAATGAGTTCGCCAGAGCCTATCATGCAAGCTGCAAAGACCCAACCAGGTCCAAACCAGCGCAGGATATCCCTCCAGCTCACAGGAGGCTCTGGAATTACGCCTCTAGCTTCCATGGAGAAATCACCATTTGACCTACCTTATTAAAATTGCCACATTCAACCCTTTATTTACGCTAAAACTAAGATTGGAGTTATTGCGGTAAGAGTTATTTGGCTCCCTCCTTCCATTCTTTTTTATGCATTACTATGTTACGTTAACCTCAAAATGTAACTTGAAGTGTACGTACTGTTATGGTAAGTCCTGTGAAGACTTCGATAGCGACTTCGGAGGTTATGAGATAGATTATGAGCTCCCGAGTGAGATAACCTACGATATAGAGCAATTGAAGAGTTTCTTAGCGAAGGACTCTCATGTAACCCTGATCTTCTATGGCGGTGAACCCCTATTACGGAGGGAAAAAATCAAGGAGATAATGGATGAGATAAGGGCTGAGCGTTTTATGATACAGACTAATGGGATACTACTAGACCGGTTGGAGCCGGAGTACACGAATCGATTCCATACTATTCTCGTATCCATAGACGGCGATGAGGAAATTACGGATCGCAACAGGGGTAGAGGAACCTACCGGAAGGTGATGGAAAACCTTCAACTGTTGCGGGAGAGGGGATTCCACGGTGAAGTTATAGCGCGGATGACGGTTACAGAGGATACTGAAATCGAGAAGCAAGTTAAATGGTTACTCTTTAATGAGGAGCACCCCTTTAGCTCTATCCACTGGCAACTTGATGCCCTATTCTGGCAGAATGACTTTAAGAAGAGGAACTTTGCCGAGTGGGCCGAGCACAGTTACAATCCCCAGATAAGGCGTTTAATAAAATTTTGGCTCTCCTACATGGAGAAGTATGGACGGGTCCTTAGGCTGTATCCCTTCGTCGGTGTTACCGAATCTCTCCTAAGAAAGGAACCGAGTAAGTTGAGGTGTGGCGCGGGATGGATTCTCTTTAATATACAAACAGACGGAAACATTTCTCCCTGTCCAGTGATGGCTGGCATGAAAGATTTTTACCTGGGTAACATTACCACCACAGACCCGGCAGATCTTCGTAAGATCTTCGTCTCAGAACCTTGTACAAAATGTAACCTATACGAAATATGTGGTGGTCGCTGTCTCTACGCTAATGCAACGAAACTCTGGGGAGAACATGGTTTTAAACTTGTATGTCAGACCGTAAAGAACCTAATAGATTCTCTAGAAGCTGCTACTTCCAAAATACGGGAACTCATAGCCAAAGGGAGAATAAGTTATGAGGATTTCAAATATCCGAAATACAACAGCTGCGAGATCATACCTTAAAGCTCAGCAGGCTCAAAATCTGTTGTAGCTCACGATTTCGTCTAGGTTCTTCCTCCATGGTGCTTGAGGCGTTTCAGCGGGGTATCCAAAGGAGACTAGACACACAACTTTCCAGTCTTCCGGTATACCTAGAAGGTCTTTGACTTCCTCTTCTTTGAAGTCACCTATCCAACATGACCCTACACCCATACTCCACGCGGCTAACACCATATTCTGGAGGGCTATTGTGGTATCTATCGTCGACCATTTTCGAGCTTCTTCATCTCCACAATACCCGCAACCCACTATAGTGACCGCTGAATCCTTTATGAACCAATTCCATCTCCCCTTCGCCAACGACCTCTTAAGTTCCTCATCTGTTACAACTATAAATTTCCAGGGCTGTCTATTATTCGCAGAGGGAGCCATTCTCCCAGCTTCCAGAATACTCCTCAGAACATCCTTTGGAAGGCTTTCTCCCTTGTAGCGCCTAATACTCCTCCGGCTCAAAATAATATCGATGAAGGACACGTCCTCTCACATCAATCTTTGGATGCATTTAAAAATCGATGAAATCTAGTGAAGGTTACGCTCCATTTTCCCTTAGAGCGCTTCTTAAAACTTCGTGGTTTCCTCTCTTGTTCCACTTTCAGTTATGATGAGGTAATCGATTCCATCGCCGCTCATTATGTCTCTGCTGACCGCGGACTTAATTGCCCTCTCTATGAGATCTTTAGTCTCATCTATGGTCATATCGTCTCTGTATTCCTCCTCTAGAATGCCCACTGCGATCTCGGCACCAGAGCCAGCAACGGTGAATTTGTCTGGGATAAGGGACCCTAGTATGTCTAAGGCGTAAATGGAGGGGCCTTCATCATCGATCCCTCCTATTATAGTCTGTGTTATAAGAGGCATTAAACGTCTATCAAAGAGTAGATTAGACATAATCTTCGCCGTCGCCTTCACAGAGATCGGCCTATTATACTCCAACCTGAAGAGATTCGCATAGGCAGTTACCTGCCTAGCTAAGACCTGCATATCCGCGACTAAACCTGCACAAGCTGCCCCTATCCTATCGGTCAGTTTGAAAACCTTCTTCATAGAGCGGCTCATAACCAAATACCCATAGGAGACTCTCTTCTCAGATGCTAGGATAACGCCTTCGGGGCAAGTAACACCTACCGTAGTCGCTCCAGGTATGTAGGGTATAGTATACTGTGATTGCCCATTCATAACTATAATCTCCCTTTTTTCACCATTTTTGAGAGCATATAACTGCATACCAAATTAAAAACTTACTGCTATACCAACTAGAAAGATTGTCAAACTCTACAATTTTAAATAAGTTTCCAGTTAAAAGAGGATATTGTGAAGGTGTCTTAAGGAGATGATCTACATACATCATCAGAAGAAGGGCGATATATGGTTCGGAGTAGCGTTAGAAAATAACCTCATAGTCGCCACGAGTTTCAACAAAGACGAGGAGACTGTCCTGAAGAGTATACTTAGGAACATACCCTTCAACAGACCTTTCCAATTTACAGAGGAGGAGACGGACCTCTCTCGCCGAGTCCTCGAAACCATGAAGAGAGTATACGACGGAGAAGACGTCTCCCGTAGCTTCAACTTCTACATGGACCACCTTACTCCCTTCACTAGGAGAGTTCTACAATGCGTCCACCTGATTCCAATAGGCTACGTCGCAAGTTACGGCGGGATAGCTAAGGCCGTAGGTGTACCAAAGGGTGGAAGGGCCGTAGGAAATGTAATGGCTAAAAATCCCTTCGCCCCCTTAATCCCTTGTCATCGCGTAGTGTACTCAAACCTTAAATTAGGCGGTTACGGCGGCGGGTTAGACCTAAAACTAGAGCTTCTAAAGAAAGAAGATCGGGGCTACGTTCGTCCTGTAATCTTAAATTTTTTCGATGAGCCTCTAGAACTTTTTCCGATCAAATGTCTCCTACTTTAAATGTGTTTACTGACGAACTCCAGAAATAGCGTTACCTCCGTCCTCAAAAGCTGTCTTATCTAGTTCCTTCAACCTAAGATAAGTCTTTACCCACTCCTTTCCAAGGGATGAGATCCTGTACTTTCCATCTTCCTTAAGGACGTATCCCCTCTTAAGGAGTAGGTTTAGGTATCGGGTAGCTTGATAGTAATTCAAATTTGCTTTTCTCATCAAATGCGTTATAGGCGAACCTCTCCTAGGTTCTAAACTTATGAGTATATCGAAGATTACGTTATTTCTGTCCCTATGACGCATTCAGTCTCCGCTCCGAATCAGATTCAAAGTCCACGAGACCTTCTCTCCTCCACTTTCCTGAGGCGAACCCGCTTCTAATTCCCACAGAAGGCGCTCAATCAGATAGGTACCCTCTACCCATGTCTCTCCATGCGCTACGATACTGAGCTCTATAGGTATCCCATTATATCTGAAGACGCGGAGCTTCTCCAAGTCTGTTTTAGAAGACACTCCCTGAAATATGCCTCTTATGGTAAGCTTTGCTGGAGGGCTTCCGAGGTGTTGAAGGGCTCCTCCCTCCCTTCCCGGAATACCCATAGATACCAGAAGGCTTGTCTCCTCTACAGGTGCGGCTTGGATGGTATCGCTGCTGAAGGAAACGGGTTCGCCTTGACTTGGAGAAGCCGCGGTGTCGACGTAACTATTTGTTGTAGGATTAGCTATGTAACATGTATCCTCATAGGAGCCGCTGATTGTGGTTCTATAAATCTTATAGCTAGTCGCCCCCGCAACGGCATCCCAAGTGAGTTCGATTCTGCCATTCCCGTTTCCTTCCGAGATCGTTATGCCCTGGCTCTCAGGTCCAGCAGGACTTTCTCCCTTCTCTGTTAAGACGCTGACTCTGTAATAGTATGTTCCGTCAGCCATACTCCCTCCAGAGGTGTAGGGCGTCCCTGATACATTCTTTACTTCAGCTGCTCCCTTTATGGTTAAGACCGCCAATCACCTCACCTCCTCGAAGTTTAGAGTTAGAAAGACCTGGTTGCTCGATCCAGGTCTTAATTCGCCGAGTTCTATACCTTTAAGTCGAAACCTCCCTTGAAGCCAGAGAGTCCGTTGAAAGAATAATCTGAGCGGATAGATGTCACAGAGTCTGATGGCTTCTACCTCCTTTACTGGACATACTACTCCGAGCCTGAGGAAGAGGGGTTCAGAGCCGAGATATTCAACGGTCTTAGTACACTTTTCAGTGAGAATTCTACTCTTCTCTTCAACTATCATGAAGGTTGTTACGTTGTCCCATAGAAGGAAGCCTCCGAAGTCTATGCGGAAAGAGAAATCTTCGTAGAGGAAACCGCATATTTCGCGGATGTCCTGCGCTGGGCCAGCGTCACCTGAAATAGGTGCGCTTGGGGGCTTAACTAATCCATTGTGGTTCAGAGTGCTTCCCGAAGAACCATTATACTTCCAAGTGTCAGCTTCTTCGCTTGACCATCCGAAGCCGAAGCTACAATCACTAACTTCAAGCATATCGGTCATGTCGTCCACATCACTATCGCAGACATATGGCGACATCTCATATCGCTCACGGTACCCGCGCTTCGATAAGACTTCAATAAGATCGAATGTTGAGTTCCCGTCGTTAAAAACGAAGTTAAGTCGTATTCGT
>CAZOCN010000074.1:0-6748 GCA_964578315.1 uncultured Candidatus Bathyarchaeia archaeon | reverse complement strand
TGTCCTATTTGCGGAACACTCTGCGATGATATAGAAGTAATAGTGGAGAACAACACTATAATCGATGTCCGAAACGCCTGTGGTGTAGGAGCCGCTAAATTTCTAGGTTACAATAGACACCGAATTGAGAAGCCTCTAGTAAGAAAGAACGGTGAACTTGTGGAGGCTTCCTTAGATGAAGCCATCAGAAAGAGCGCAGAGATACTCGTTGAAGCTCGTTACCCGATCCTTTATGGTTGGAGTTGCACTAGCTGTGAAGCCTCTAGAGTAGGTCTAGAACTGGCAGAAGAGGTTGGCGGCGTAATCGATAATACCTCCACGGTCTGCCACGGGCCGTCCATAATTAGTATACAAGACATTGGCATCCCCTCCTGTACCCTTGGGCAACTACGCCACAGAGCCGACTTGATCATTTACTGGGGGAGCAATCCTCACAGCGCGCATCCTCGACACATGGATCGCTATACTATGTTCATAGAGGGAAGATTCCAGAGAAGTGGATACAAAAAATACCTACGGCGTCTATCAGCTAAACTTACATGGAGACGTCTCCTAAGAGCGGCTAAGTTAATCCTCCGTAGGTCTGTTATAGAACCATCGGAAACAAGTATGAAGATTCCGTTCTATCTCAGAAGTAAAGATCGGAAGTTGATAGTTGTGGATGTCCGGAAGACGGATAGTGCAGATATGGCAGATTACTTCATTCAAGTTGAGCCAAGTAAGGATTATGAGCTTCTACAGGCGCTACGGGTTCTTGTGAAAGACGGAGAGTTAGATGTTGATGAAGTGGCAGGCGTTCCCGTGGAGACCTTAGAAGAGATAGCAGATGTGATGATAAACTGTAAACTCGGTATTCTATTCTTCGGTTTAGGTCTTACAATGAGCGGGGGTAAACATAGAAACATAGACGCCGCCCTCAGTTTAACAAGGGACCTGAATGCGAGGACTAAATTCTTGATAATGCCCATGAGAGGTCATTATAACGTCACTGGCTCCAATGTAGTCTTCACTTGGCAGAGTGGATATCCCTTCGCCGTAGACTTCTCTAAAGGATATCCCTACTACAATCCAGGCGAAACCTCAGTCACGGATATCCTCAATCGTGGAGATAACGATGCATCGCTGGTAATAGCGTCGGATCCAGTCTCTAATTTTCCACGTAAAGCCGTGGAACACCTCGTTAAAAACCCTCTTATAGTCATTGACCCTGAAGAGTCACCGACTACTCTCATGGCTGACGTTGTGATCCCCTCCGCCTTTGTCGGAATAGAAGCCGAGGGTACCGCCTACCGTATGGATCATGTCCCAATTCACATGAGGAAAGTTGTAGAGCCTCCAAGGGGCATATTAACAGACGAGGAAATCTTACGGAGAATACTTCTCGAGGTTAGGAGATTAAAGGAGGCTAAGTAATGGATCTCTTAATAAAGAATGGTTTTGTATACGATCCGAAGAACGGGGTAGACGGCGAACAGATGGATATTGCCGTGCATGGAGGTAAAATCGTAGAGAAAGTGAATACACGAAAAGCTAAGGTAATAGACGCCTCCGGAATGATTGTTATGCCAGGTGGTGTTGATATTCATTCTCACATCGCAGGAGCGGAGGTCAACGCGGGACGTCTACTCCGCCCTGAAGACCACGCAAAGGACGTAGAAACAAAGACCCGCATCACTAGATCTGGAGTTGGCTACTCCATTCCTACCACTTTCGTAACTGGGTATAGATACGCCAAGATGGGGTATACCTCTGTGATGAATCCTTCCATGCCTCCTCTAGAGGCTCGCCACACTCATGAGGAACTGGATGACACTCCAATAATAGATAAAGCCTCTTATCCTCTCCTAGGCGACTGGTGGTTCACATTAGAGTATCTACGCGACGGCCTCATCGAAGACTGCGCTGTCCATGTGGCTTGGATACTCCGAGCTACGAAGGGATATGCCATTAAAATCGTGAATCCAGGTGGGTTAGAATCCTGGGGCTTCGGAAGAAACGTTAGGGACATCAACGATCCGGTTCCTTACTTCAACATAACCCCAAAGGAGATCGTTCAAGGTCTCTGCAAAGTTAATAAGCTCCTACACCTCCCCCACTCTATCCACGTTCACACCAACAATCTTGGTAAACCTGGAAACTACATCACTACTTTAGAGACCATGAAGTGCTGTGAGAACTTAGCGAGTAGTGAGAAACCCGTTATTCACATAACTCACTGTCAATTCAGTGCCTTCAAGGGTTATGACTGGTCTTCACTTGAAAGTGGAGCTGAAGAAATCGCCAAATACGTTAACAACCACAGGCATGTTTCTCTGGATATGGGTCAGGTAATCTTCACGGATACGACAACTATGACGGCGGATGGCCCCTTCCAGTATATACTTTACTGTTTGAGTGGCAACAAATGGGTGAATCATGACGTAGAGACTGAGACGTCCTCAGGAATAGTTCCGTTCCATTACCGCCCGAAAAGCTACGTTCATGCAACTCAGTGGTCTATAGCGCAGGAGTTAGCATTACTTGTAGAAGACCCTTGGAGGATTTATCTCACAACAGACCATCCAAACGCTGGTCCCTTCTTTATGTATCCTAAAATTTACTCTTGGCTCTTAAGTAGAAGAGCTAGAGAGAAGATTCTGGAGAGGATCAATAAAAGAGCGCGGAGTAAGAGTTTACTTCCATCTATCGACCGAGAGTATACCCTTTATGAGTTGGCTATAATCACTCGCGCCGGTACAGCGAAAATTTTAGGTTTGAAGCAGAAGGGGCATCTAGGTGTGGGTGCAGACGCTGATATAGCGATTTATAATGTGAACCCTGAGGAGGTAGATCCCTCCGTGGACTATAAGATCTACAGGAAGGCCTTCAGTAAGGCTGCTTATACAATAAAGGAGGGAGAGGTAGTGGTAAAGGACGGTGAGATAGTTAAGGTTCTAGAGGGGAGAACCTACTGGGTGGACGTTAAATTAAAGGAGCCCTATGAGGTCTCTGAGGATATGAAGAAACGTTTCCATGAATACTGGACCATCCAGTATGAGAATTACCCGGTCTCTGAAGAGTATTTGGCACGTTCAAATCCAATATCCGTGGAGGCAGAGGTGTAACAAAATGATCGTCACTCTCAAACCAAAAAAGGAGATTCGCGTTCCCATTGATGCAAGGAATTTATCTCCTGATGTCTTCCAAGGGAAATCTAGATCTGAACTTGGGAAAGAAGAGGTTTTATACGGAAATCACTGGCTTCCCATCAACCGCTTATTCGATATTGACGTTGACGAGAGAGGTGAGGGTGTTACTCTGAAGCTTTCAGGGAACTTATCTCGCGTCAGATTCATTGGAGCTAATATGTCCATGGGAACCGTGATAATTGACGGTGCTGTAGGTATGCATCTTGGAGAACGAATGGAGGGCGGCTCTATAATTGTTAACGGCGACGCCGATTCATGGTTGGGTTCGATGATGAGGGGAGGACGGATTGAAATCAAAGGGAATGCAGGTGATTATACCGGAGCGGCCTACCGAGGAAGTACGGAAGGGATGAGTGGAGGAGAGATAATAATTCACGGGAACGCTGGAAACGAGACCGGCTTATTCATGCGGAAGGGTGTAATAAAGATCGGCGGTAATGTCGGCCAATTTACCGGCATCCACATGATCAAAGGTACAATCCTCGTTCAAGGCGACTCCCTAGGACGTGATGGCGCGGAGATGAAAGGAGGAAAAATAGCAATCCTCGGGCACGTTGAATCAGTGTTGCCTACCTTCACAATAGAGGGTGTCAAAAAGAAAGTTAAGATAGGAGACGAATCGATTCAAGGTCCCTTCTACGTCTTTGAAGGAGACACAGCAGAACATGGTCTAGGAAAACTCTACATTGCCGTAGACTCCAATCCCCAATTGAAGTTTTATGAGAAGTACATCTGATTAATTTCTTTTTGCGATAATCGAAGAATAATGTAAAGAAAAATCGTAAGAAGGTCCATGGAAAATCTGGGTTACCTAAACGATTAACGCCTTCCCTCAGAGCGGGTCGTTCCTGTCGATACTGACATAAGAGGGTTTATTTTATTCTAGGAACATGTAAAGTTATAAATAACCCCGATAATTGTGTAGTGAGGATTCAAGATGCCTGTCAAGCGGAAATCTAGAGGCCGTTCCAAAGGCGATAAAGGTAGAGGTTCCCTCGTCCAGTGTAGCATGTGCGGCGAGTTGGTGCCGAGAGATAAAGCTAAAAAAGTGTCCCGTAGGTTCTCTATGGTAGATCCGATGTTAGCTAAGGAGCTCAGGCAGAAAGGCGCCTACATCCCTAGTTATACTCAGACCAAGTATTACTGTGTCTCCTGTGCTGTGCATAGAGGAATTGTTAAAGTTAGGTCGAGAAGTGAGAGAAAATATGCGCCTAAAAGGAGACGTTTCTAAATATCTTTTGATCTCTTATAAAAGTGATATGCCCGTTGCAGTACGGTGATGTTAGTTAATACCGCTAAGAGTACTATGCCCCACCCTAAAGCGTAAGCTACGAATAAGTTCAGCAGACTTGCAATGACTATGATCAGAATTCTCTCCGCCCTCTCAGTTAAGCCTACAGTCTCCATTCGAATGCCTCCGGCTTCTGATCTAGCTCGCGTATAGCTGACGAGTAATGAACCAGTCAGAGCTACTATTCCCCAGAAAGGATGGCAGAGGTCTCCAACTATTATCCCTAAGAAGATGAAGACGTCTGTATAACGGTCAAATAGGGAGTCTAAGAAGCCTCCGAGCCTTGTTATCTGATCGTATTCCCTTGCTAATACGCCGTCTAAGGCGTCGAAGTAACCGGAGATTACCAGTAGTATGGGGGCTCCTATCATGAAGAAGTTACTGGAGTTGGCTTGGGAGTAGTATATCCCGGATAGAGCCGCGAAGATCAACCCTATAAAACTCAGATGGTTAGGTGATAATCCAGCTCTATGAATCAGATAGGCCTGTGAGACAAGTAGAGATTGAACCTTCTTCTTAAGTCTTGTTAACAATATGCCCCTTCTTCCTGGAGTTCGTAGAAGAGCGTCTCTAATAAGCGATTGCCATTCTTATCACATTTTCTGCTTTTCTTCCACAGAGTGCACATTCACCCTCAACCTCTAGGGTATTATCTATTGGGGTGCCGAGAACTCTAGCTCCGACCTTCTCTTCCATTTTCATGCCGCATTTATCATCGCCGCACCATCTCAGCTCTACGATCCCGTATCTCTCCTCCATAAGTTTCTTCGCTTCATCTAAACTCTCCACGATCTTCACATGTTCCTTTAACCACTCCCATGCCCTCTTTGCAGTGTTCTTCGTTATAGCCTCTGCTATCCTATGAATCTCTTCAGTGAATTCGGAGAGGGAGCATCTACGCCTCTCTAAGGTGTCTCTTCTTACTATGGTTACTTCCTTTGTCTCCGCATCTTTAGGTCCTATTTCTAGGCGAATCGGCACGCCTCTAAGTTCCCAATAGTAAAACTTCGAGCCTGGTGTCAAATCTTCTCTGTCGTCTACTTTGAAACTAATTCCTTTCTTCTCTAGAGTGGAGGAGACCTCCTTTACCACCTTTCTGATGAGGTCTTCCTTCTCTTTGTAGGGGATGGGAACCACCACTACTTCGATTGGTGCAACTTTCGGAGTTAAGACTATCCCGTGGTCATCTCCATGCATGGCTATGAAGGCTGCTATGACTCTGCCAGAGATTCCGTAACAGGTCTGCCAGATGTACTCTTGACTGCCATCCTCCTTTTCGTATAGGATATCGAAGGCCTTAGAGAAGTTCTGTCCTAAGTTATGCACGGTCCCTATTTGTAGAGTTCTGCCGTCTGGACATATGGTGTCAAAGGCTATTGTGTACTGAGAACCGGGGAACTTATCCCATTCCGGTCTCTTCGAGATTATGTAAGGCACTCCCAGCTCATCGAAGAAAGTCCTATAGATCTCTACTGCCTTACGAACTTGCTCTTCCGCCTCTTCGAAGGTTCTGTGGGAAGTGTGGGCCTCTTTGAAGGTGCTGACTTCCCTCTCCCTTATTAGGGGCCTAGTTGCTTTCGTCTCGTAGCGGAATACGTTAACTATCTGATACATGAGAATCGGGAGGTCTGCATGGGATCTTATCCATAATTTCAACATCGGGGCCATGGCTGTCTCGCTTGTCGGCCTAAGGGCATATTTGATGGCGAGGGGGGAAGAACCACCGTGTGTAACCCAAAAACATTCCTCTTCAAAGCTCCTTACATGGGCACTCTCTCTCGCTAAAGAAGTCTCCGGAATCAGAAGAGGAAACTGAACTTCCTCATGTCCGGTCTTATCAAGTAGGTCGCGGAGGATCTGAAAGATGTTTCTTCTTAGCTTGAACCCATATGGAAGCCAGACACCACATCCTTTTATTGGATATCTGTAATCCATTATCCCCGCGTCTACAAGGACGGATCTAAACCATTCACCAAAATTCTCTTTCCACCTCTCTCTTTTTACCTTTGTCACACTCGTCCACCGCCTTCTAATGAGACGCATATTACAAAGTTGATGTAGCTCCCGCTTAAGGTACGTAGCTCCTAAATTAGTTTCTCTTCCGAATATTATAATTAACGGTGGAAATCTGTTTTTTATCACACACCGTGGAGCTTTCTATGTGGAACAAACTTCTTTAAAGGCTCTTTCTCAAGGACTTCTTTAAGGCGCTCCTCATTAAGACCAGTTATTCTGTCCCCATATATCTCACAGACTCCAGGTTTCTCTA
>CAZOCN010000073.1:6417-6779 GCA_964578315.1 uncultured Candidatus Bathyarchaeia archaeon | reverse complement strand
TAAAAGTGCTGTATAAGACTGAAGTACGTGCTGGGCATCCGGGAGGGACAGCTGGGATAGGACGTGTAGTAAATGCTGATCAAGAGACCGAAATAAGTCGTCTATTTGTCAGCGACGCTAGCGTATTGCCTAGATCTCCTGGTGCACCACCAGTTTTAACTATAGTCGCTTTGTCGAAAAGATTCTCAAAAAAATTATGTCTGAATGTCTCTAGAATATAAATTGCAGTTTAGGAAAAGTATCACCTCAGTCTTTATCCGTTTTTAATGAAAACAGTCGCTACCTAAAATTTTCGTCTTAAGAGACTTTCCTCTGTATATGTCTCATTAATTGCTTCACATTCCTTTCTCAGATAAAAGTCA
>CAZOCN010000073.1:0-6407 GCA_964578315.1 uncultured Candidatus Bathyarchaeia archaeon | reverse complement strand
AGGGGCGTTATTTTAAGTTAGGAACTGAAAGAAGGGCACTCAAGTTTTATTCAAGCTCCATTTGGAATCTACACGCAGGCGAAATGTCCCAAGAAGGAACGGAAATCCTCAGAACCATTATAGTTGGAGGTAGCTCGGTAGTTACGCTTGCGAATAGTGTCAGAGCTCTGGAAGAGTAAATGCTAATTATTACTAACTAATTAAAAATAGAAAAAGAGGCGCGTTGTCAGAGATACCACGATCGAGTCGGGATCTAAACGAATTAAAAATTCTACGAAAGAAGATCCGGGAGGTTACGGAGAAGATAATAGCGCTTTCAGGAGAAAGGGTTGAACTGGCCCGGAGAGTGGGGGTTATTAAGCGTAGGCTTGGTATGAGTATAGAAGACCAAAAAGTGGAGAGTCAGCTCAAGAGAGATATGATAAGGTTATGTGAAGAGAGAGGTTTAAACGTTGAGTTTGGTTTAAACCTTCTCCATTTACTCTTTGAAGAGTCGAAGAGGGTCCAGAAGGAGGAGCCTCAACTTTAAAGCCTATCTAGGAATATCTGTTAAGGTTTGTGAAGGGTATTAAGATGAGGGTAGCTGTTATAGGCGGAGCAGGCCAAATGGGTCAATGGCTCGTTAAATACCTAAAGAAACAAGGTCATAAACTCGTAATTTCAGATATACACAAGGAGAAGGCTTCCGTGGTATCAAAGACCTTAGGAGTCCATTTAGTAGAGGATAACAGAGAGGCTGTGAGAGACGTAGATCTAGTGATAATCTCCGTTCCTGTAGAGTCTATTCAAAAAGTAATCAGCGAAGTAGCGGTCAGAATGAAAGCCGGAAGTGTGTTGATGGAGGTCGCTTCAATAAAAGGACCGATTATAGAGAGTTTGAAGGCTCTCTTAGAGTATGATGTGCACCCTCTCTCTGTTCATCCATTGTTCGGTCCAGGAGCTGAGAAACTTGAGAACTTGAAAATTGCTATGATACCTGTTGTAGATCCCAAGTTTGAAGAGGTTTTCATAAGGGATTTATTTCCAGAGGCGGAGATCATAGTGGTAGAGGCGGATAAACACGACAAAACAATGGCTGTTGTCCTCTCGCTCCCTTACTTCATGAACTTGATCTTCGCCTCCACGATTGCTGATGAAGATATAAACTTTCTTAAGAGATTGAGTGGAACCACCTTCACATTACAGTTCTTAATAACAGAGGGCTTGCTCTCCCAAGATCCACAGTTGCATGCTTCCATACACTTCAACAACCCAAAGGCAGAGTTCTATTTGCGCCGATTTCTGGAGCAGACGGAGGCACTGGCATCCGCCTTACTCAAGAAGGACGAGGATTCGTTTAGAGGAATTTACGACGCTGCGAGGCGTAGTCTCCGTCGTGATGAAGAATTCTCTAAGGCCTACAAACGGATGTATGCTCTCCTAGAGAGCCTTGTTGATCTATAGAATAGAGCGGGGACTATCATACCTCTGTGAGTTTCATGAGGGTATTCGTGTCTTGAACGTGAGGGAGCTTCCTTATCTCATCAACTTTTCTGTTGAGCTCCTCTATCCCTGGAGCATTTATGAGGGCAGCTATGTCGAAATCACCCGAGACCTCAAATATCTTCTCAGCTATTCTCTTGAGTTTCCTTGAGACCTCCCTCGTGAAAGCCGGATCTGTCTTTATCAGAACGATGGCTTCAGCGCCACTCTGCGTCTCGATAGTAAACTTCCTTATAATCCCCTTCTCGATCAACTTTCTCACCCTCCTCCTAACGGCTCCCTCACTCAAACCTACAGCCTTCCCTATATCGACGAACTTCGCTCTAGAATTCTCTTTTAAAATCTCTGTTATCTGGTTGTCTAAGGGATCCATGGTTCTTCTTATGAAGTTTTAAAATTTAAAATTTACGATTTTCGTAATTTATTTGCTAAAAACGAAAAATTTATATAGGCACCGGTCTCCATTCTACAGCTAAAAGTTGGCGTGAGGTATAATGTTTAGAGGTTGTTATACTGCGTCTATAACGCCTATGTTAGAAAATGGAGACGTAGATTTTGAAGGTCTGAGGGCGCTGGTTGATTTTCAAGTTTCGCAGGGCGTGAGTGGGATTTTGGCTGTTGGAACGACTGGTGAAAGTCCTACCCTTACATGGGAAGAGCATAACAAGGTGATCGAGAAGATCTATGAATTTAATGATGGTAGATCCTTGACTATAGCTGGAACTGGAAGCAACTGTACTCGCGAGTCCATCAAGGGCACGAGCCACGCTGCAGATATAGGCGTGGAAGCTGTGCTTTTGGTGGATCCCTACTATAACGGTCCTAGTTCTCTGGAGATAAGAAGAGAATACGTCGGTCCCATAGCCGCGCGCTTCCCCGAGGTGCAAGTGATCCCTTATGTTATCCCAGGAAGAAGTGGAACCCAACTCTTACCGCAAGACCTAGCAATACTCCACTCTGAGTATTCTAACGTGAGAGCGGTGAAAGAGGCCACTGGGAACATTGAGAATATGAAGTTGACTCGGAAACTCTGCGGTGAAGACTTCGATATTCTCTCCGGTGACGATGACAAGACCTTCCTCATGATGACGGATGAAGAAATAAGAGCCTCTGGAGTAATCTCGGTAGCTTCCAACGTGGCTCCCGGTGCCGTCCAGAGAATGACCACCCTGGTATTGGAGGGGAAGATAGAGGAAGCAACGGAATTATCCGTCGCCTTAAAACCCCTCTTCAGCATAGTGACGGTAAAGACTATGGAAGAGACATCTTTCGGACCCGCATTGGTTAAGGCCCGGAACCCTCTACCCTATAAGACTCTGATGAATATCCTCGGTATGCCTTCAGGACCCTTGAGACAGCCTCTAGGGAAGATGACGAGGAAGGGCCTCGAGACCGTTTTAGAGGCGGCTAGAACAGTGTACGAGAAGAACCCGGAGATCCTTGAACCCATCGAAAGGACCTTCGACGTCGATCTTTCGAAGAGGCTTTACGAGGAGAAGTTCTGGAAGGGCCTCACTTATGATTAGGCTCTGTGTAGCAGGCGCCACCGGTCGCATGGGGAGCACAGTAATTCGGGAGGCTGTATTGAGAGACTTCGAGATAGTAGGGGCAATAGCCGCTCCAGAGGACCCAGATCAAGGTAAGACACTCCGTGAATTGGGGTTATGTGACTCTGATGTGAGGGTTGTCGATCCATCGAGGCTGGAAGAGGCGACGGAAGAGGCGGATGTTTACGTAAGTTTCACTTCGCCAGAGGCCGAAGTCTCTAACATCCCCGTTGTCGCTGCTTTGGGCAAGAGGATCGTGATGGGAACCACAGGTCTAACAGAGGACCAGACGAGTCGATTGAAGGCTGTAGTCTCCTCTAAGGTACCCGCTGTCTTCGCCCCAAACTTCGCGATAGGCGTGAATATCCTCTTCAAAATTCTAAAACCTCTAGAGGCACTGCCGAGGGAATACGACATAAGTATAGTGGAAGCGCATCACTCGGGGAAGAAAGACGCTCCCAGTGGGACAGCGAAGGCCATAGCAAGTCTCATCTCCACTCTCAGAGGGTATGAAAAGACCGTTCACGGGCGGAGCGGTGTTAGCCTGCGGAAACCAGGTGAACTCGAAGTGATGGCTCTAAGGGCGGGTGGAATCCCAGGTATACATCAGATCATCGCCGCTGGTCCTCATGAGATGATTAGGATTGAGCACATCTCTTTCTCTCGAAGAGTTTTTGCTCAGGGAGCCCTCTATGCTGCGGAGTGGGTGAGCAAACAGAAGAAGCCTGGTGTTTACTCCCTAGACGACGTGTTAGGTAGCGAGAAATAGTGAGGTCTCCATGTCTAGAAGAGTCGTAGTGAAATTCGGTGGAGCAGACCTTTCTACCGGTGAAAGAGTTAGAAGAGCTGCTGAGATGGTTAAGAACTCCGGCTATAGAGAAGTAGTTGTCGTCGTCTCCGCGATGGGTAAAACCACGGACAACCTGATAGGGTATCTCTCAGAGATCGGTGAAGTCGCTGACCGCGACTACGCAGACGTTATAGCGATGGGTGAACGGATCAGTGCCCGAGTCTTCTCCTCAGCTTTAAAGTCCCTTGGACTAGAATCCACCTACTTCGACCCCCAACAGGAACGTTGGCCGATAATAACCAACTCGGACTTTAGGAGTGCTAAGCCTATCTTGGCTGAGACGAAGAGACTAGTTAAAAAGTATTTGGAGCCCCTCCTAGGTGAGTGCATTCCAGTGGTCTGTGGCTTCCTCGGTAAGGATGATGCGGGTAACATAACAACTCTTGGTAGAGGCGGAAGCGACACAACGGCGGTTCTTCTCGGAAACTGTCTAGAAGCCGACGAGATAATCTTGGTTAAGGAGACAGAAGGAGTTCTATCAGCCGATCCTAAGGTTGTCCCTGAAGCTAAGCCTCTGAAGGAGTTAAGTGTAGAGGAGATGTTCTCCCTCGCCCACGGAGGCGCTAAGATAATCCGCTCTGAAGCCCTAAGATACAAACTTCCAACCCAAAGATTGAGAGTTGTAAGTTTCTCTTCAGGCAACCTCTCGGAGGGGGGAACGGAGATAACCGGTGTCTTCCAATCTAATTCTATGGAGATAAATGGTCATGAAGGATTAGTAGCCTTAACTCTCATCGGGAGAATTAACTCTGAGAATTTGAGTAAGCTCTTCTCTGCTCTCGGGGATAGTCCAATCTTCGGTGTCAGTACGGGAGGAGTTTCCGTAACAGTCTTCACAAGACTTAAAGACACGAGTGAGATGATTAAGCGTCTCCATCATCTAAGCTGCTTCAAAGCAGTCACTTCACGCGAAGGCGTAGGTGTGGTGGAGTTGATAAATCCAGCCTTCGTTGACTCGCCGGGGTGGATAGCGAAGATCTCCGGTGTATTATCTTCTAAGGGGATAAATATATTAGAGATCACGACAAGTAAAGCCACTATTAACGTGTTTATAGATGAAAAGAGAATAGATGAAGCTTTGGCGGTAATGGGTGATTTGGTTGAAGCGTAAGGTTGCAATTTTAGGCGCTACCGGAGCCGTTGGACAGAGGTTCGTAGAGCTTCTACAGGGACACCCCTGGTTCGAGATCGAGGTTCTGGCGGCTTCAGAGAGGTCAGCGGGGAAAACCTATGGCGAAGCATGCAAGTGGGTTCTAGAGTCGCCGATGCCCCAAGAAGTCGTTGATTTGACGGTGGTGAAGACAGATGTGAAGTCTGTTTCGAGTGCTGGTTCCGTTGATCTCGTCTTCTCCGCGTTGCCTGGAGGCTTAGCGGGGCCTATCGAGGAGGAGTTCGCTGAGGAGTACCCTGTTATAAGTAAGGCGAAGGCCCATAGGATGGACCCAGACGTCCCCCTCCTCATCCCTGAGGTGAACCCCGACCACTTGGCTCTTCTGGAGGTGCAAAGGGAGAACCATGGCTGGTCAGGCTTCATATCCACCGATCCGAATTGCTCTACAATCCAGTTGGCGATGTCGCTTAAGCCTCTGATGAGCTTCGGTGTCAAGAAAGTTTTGGTTTCAACGATGCAGGCCTTGAGTGGAGCAGGCTATCCCGGAGTTCCTTCCCTCGCTATAATAGACAACGTCATACCTTACATCGGTGGAGAAGAGGGAAAGATGGAGTCAGAACCCCTCAAAATACTCGGGGAATTCGACGGCAAGAGAATCAAGAACGCTGACTTCGTCATAAGTGCGAGTTGTAATCGTGTAAACGTTAAGGACGGCCACATGGAGTCTGTCTTCGTAGAGCTGGATCAGAAACCACCAGTTGACGAAGTTAAGGAAGCCCTATCCAGTTTCGTGGGTGAACCTCAAAGACTCAAATTGCCCTCCGCCCCGGAGAGACCTATAGTAGTCAGGGAAGAAGAGGATAGGCCTCAGCCGAGGCTTGATAGAGACGAGGGACGAGGTATGAGCGTCGTCGTTGGGAGGATAAGGGAGGACCCGATTATGACTATAAAGTACATCTGTCTCGGACATAATACGATAAGAGGAGCCGCTGGTGCTGGAATCCTAAGCGCTGAGCTCATAGTCTCTAAGGGCTACCTTTAAATTTAGAGTTGCCACTTCGCGGTAAGCCTTCATTTTATCGTTCTTCTTTATTGGAATCGTATACTTCTAAGGTGGGTTGTGTTGAGTGATTAGTAGTCCTCTTGAGAATGTGAACGGTGTGCTCTACATAGATGGGGTTTCAACCTTAAGGTTGGCTGAGGAGTTTGATACCCCTCTTTACGTTATGAGTGAGACGAAGGTTAGGGAGAATTATAGGCGGTTAAGGTCGGCTTTACTCCGTAACTACAGTAAGATCCGTATACTTTACTCCGCGAAAGCCAACACCAGCCTCTCAGTTCTACGGATTCTGGAAGAGGAAGGAGCGGGTTTAGACGCTGTGAGTGTAGGCGAGGTGTTCCTTGCGTTGAAAGCCGG
>CAZOCN010000072.1:0-6805 GCA_964578315.1 uncultured Candidatus Bathyarchaeia archaeon | reverse complement strand
TATCGATCATATCCCTTCTTAAGAGATAAGAGTTTGAACTTGCGTAAAAACAATATAGAAGCCTTCGCCCATGCTTCCAAGCGATTCTAGAGGCGTATCGAGTTCTCCCGATTTAGTCATATTGCAAGAGAGACGCCCTAATTCGCTCTCTTAAAACTTACTAAAATAGCCATTCTGCCCTATCATAATAAAACTCTAGCCAATCTTCTCTATGCATCCCCTCAACTTTCTTTACTATCTCAAGCAATTCTTCCAGTAATTTATGATGGAGCCGCTCATCCTCTATTACTTGTTCTATAAGCCTCCGAGATTTTTCATCTTCCATCTTCTTGCTAATCTCCACAGCTCTATTTAACATCTCAACTTCCTCTCTAATATGCATCGTAAGCTCCTTAGTCATCCTTTCCTTGTCGATATCTGCTACTATAGCTCCAGAATTTACGGCAATTAAAGACTGATAGATATCTGAATGTTTCATAGTATCCAAGATGATCCGGTGAATAAACAATTTAACAATACTATTTTTCGTTGAATTATAGAAAGGAGTAAGCCTCTCTACAGTCGCGTCTTCGAAAGCCTTCTGTTTCTTCAATATCGCAATCGTCTCTTTATCCAGTCTTCCCATACTCAAATCTTCCAAACTCCAAAATTTTCTAAGAATAACTCAATTAAGAATAACAAGTGAGGATTAAAAACTTAACTAAACTTTCTTTCATTTCTCACTAACTTTCACTTCCCCTCAGAAAAACTATTATAACTGTGTTATAATAGGAGGTTGTTGGTGGTAAGAGAAGTATGTCGGGAGAAGAGAACCGCAGTGTAGCTTTAGTTGTCCAGAGCGGCACCTTGGATAGGTTAATGTCGGCTCTAATTTTGGCATCAACAGCTGTTGCAATGGATATGGAAGCTCATCTTTATTTCACCTTCTGGGGTTTGAACATGCTGAAGAAAGGCGCCATGGAAAAGGCGGGATTGCCGGCTACTTACAAGGATTTCGAGGAGCAAGTAAAGAAGAGGATGACAGAAATGAAGTACCCATCCCTTTACGAGATGTTGAGAAGCATCTACGCTACGGGAAAATTGAAGATATACGCCTGCAGCCCTACAATGGAAATCTTCGGAATAAGAAAAGAAGATTTAATTCCCGAAGTTACTGATATAGTAGGAGCAGCGACCTTCCTAGAAGTAGCCTCAAAGGCTGAAATAGCCCTCTTCATCTAAAAACTCCTAAAATTTCTCCTTTTTTATGGAAATCAAAAGCTATCCTCTCAATATGTTATATAAAAACGTTAAAAGTGAAAAACGCTAAAAAATATGAAGTAACCAAAACATCTTTAAATACCATTGTAAAGTTATGATGGAATCGCCATGATCGATACAGCAGTATTCGCTCTGGTAGCAGCCGGTGTGGTAATTACTATAGGTTTCTTTGGTAACTACATGTTTCGACGAACCGGATTTCCAGATATGTTAATTCTGATCGGGTTAGGTGTGCTTTTAGGTCCGGTCCTTAAACTCTTCGATCCGTCCGGAGTTGTGGCTCTCGCGCCCTATATGTCCGCATTAGCATTGGTCTTTATACTCTTCGATGGGGGATTGAGTATGAACATTTATCAAGTCTTTTCAGCGAGTCCAAGAGCCGTCCTTCTAGCATCAACGGGCTTCCTACTCAGTGTACTATCAGTAACTGCGGTAATGTATTATCTCTTCGCGATTCCTTTTCTATACGCGCTCTTATTTGGGACCACTTTTGGTGGTAGTAGCTCAGTTATCGTAATATATTTAGCTCAACGGATAGGAGTCAGTGAACAATGCTCAATCGTCGTAAGCCTCGAATCAGCTTTGACGGATATTCTATGCATAGTGATCTCTCTAGCCATAATAGAGATCATCCAAACCGGACAGGCAGAATACCTAATTATAACGCAACAGATTGCCAGCAGATTCGCGACAGGGGCGGTTGTTGGGGTTCTCTTAGGAGTCTTCTGGCTGTGGGGCTTACCGAGACTAATAAAGGAGCCCTACTCTTACATGCTCACACTGGCAATTGTAATCTTCGCCTATTCAATATCCGAATATCTCGGTGGTAGCGGAGCACTCTCCTCTCTCTGTTTCGGCCTAGTCTTGGGAAACGAGAAAGAGATCTACGGGATGTTAAAACGTAATGTTGGGTTCAAATTAGTAGATAAAAAGATGAAACGTTTCGAATCTGAGATAACCTTCCTCGTTAGAACTTTCTTCTTCGTTTACTTGGGTCTTATAGCAACTTTTTCTGAGATCGGTTTTCTATTCATGGGTATTATCATATCCTGTGTTCTGTTCCTTGTCAGGTTTGTTGCCGTATATATAGGGACTTGGCATAGCGAACTGAAAAAGGAATCCTTCATTATGAGCACTCTAATAGCTAGAGGACTAGCTGCAGCCGTTCTGGCTACTCTACCTCTCCAATTAAAGCTCCTCTACGCGGATACCTTCGTAAATCTTGCAATCATAGTTATCATGCTGACTGCTATGATATGTACCGTAAGCCTATTTCTTTTCAGTAGAAAAAGTAAGCGTAAAACTCCCCGGAGCTAGAGGATTGAAGGCAAACCGATGGCGGGGAGAATCAGCAATAGCCCTGTTAATATGAGAACCAAGGCGGAGATCTGTTCGAATAATTGTGAGAATCTTCTGTAACGCCTTCCAACAAAGTTCTTCGCCGTGGAGACTAGGAGAGATGCCACGATAAAGGGAAGACTAGCTCCAAGGGAGAAAACTAGAAGAGCTAAGAGGGTACTCCATAAGCTCTTGAGGGTTGCAGCGAGAAGTATAGCAGAGATGAATAGGGGCGCCGCACAAGGTGCTACAATAATTGTGAATATCAGTCCCAGAATAAATGCGCCTAAGACGCCCTTAACTTTGTGAAGACCCTTAGGAGGGTGTATCCTAAAGAAAACTCTCTTCAAGGGTGTAATCATAATAACTCCCAGCACTATTATCCCGATTCCAAACAGATACCGTAGAAGAGACCCATAGGTTAGAAGGGGCTGGACTACTAAGGATGCTGAGAGACCGTAGATCATGAAGGATATTAAGATTCCGAAAGAGCAAGCTAAACCGGCGGCGAATCCTCTACCGATATCGTTCTCCACTTCAGCTATGTAAGCAAGAAAGGATGGAAAGAGAGGGAAGAAGCACGGTGATAGGGATGATAGAATCCCGAGACTGAACATTACAGATAACTCCGCAATCATCCATCCTACCTTCATTTCAATGAAGAGGTTTACAGTAGCAGAGGTGTAAGGTAGATACTTAAGTTTGACTCTAGGAAATCTAGGAAAATTTGAGACTTAAGGCCCTCTCTGGGCACGCTTCTACACATTTTAGGCAGTATATGCACTCAGGGTCTGAGAATTTCTCCCAAGGTTCCGTAAGGATCTTCACCCTCATGGGACAGACTTCCACGCAGATTCTACAACCAGCCCTAGTGCACTTTAGCAGATCTCTCTTTAAACCTAGGAAGCTGAAACGGCTGAAGACAGCCATCAAAGCGCCTAGAGGGCAGAGGTACATACACCAGCTTCTCGGAGTATAAACGGCGAAGAGTAGAATGAGCACCATCACTATAATTCGCGCCCAAAAGATTACGGACCCACTCATTAAGGCTTCCATAACTCCACCGATTAGTGAAGGGCCACCTAGAAAAGAATGAATTGTATATTGGGTTGCAAGTATCAGGTTTGGTAGGGTCTTGAAGAGAGTGTCTGAAGGGCTGATTGCGGTGAATGGACCTAAAGCGAAGGGACCTATAGCCTCCTTATAGATTTCTCCCACACCAAGAGCCAAAGAAGCGGCTAAGGTTACACTCACAAAGAGCGTCACTGCCAATATTAGATACTTCAGTTTGATCATTTGATTGTGTATTCTAAGATCTACTTCGCTATGTTTCCGTTTGATATAGGCTAAGAGGTCTTGAACGAAGCCAAAGGGACAGAGCCATCCACAGGTTGCTCTCCCCACTATTACAGATAGCAGAAAGATAGATGCGAAAGGAAGCCATGGAAAGATAACCTTAGCGAATAATGTTTGGATGAGATCGAATGAGTAACCTACAGTCTTTATGGAAGAACTTCCTCCTTCCAATATTGGAAGCGGCAGAGGTATAGGTGAAACACCTAAAACACCGAGATTAAAGAGAATGAAAGACACAAAGAGAACGATTTTTCTTGCGCTTTCAATCCACATAATGCGCCTTTTAGGAGAGGGGGGCACCTCTCCCTTTTTATGATCTTTCCTATCGCTGATACGACTACTCAACGGCTTCTCTCCCTTTCCGAAACGTTTCTCGGAGGCTAATAATTCATCACTTCTCTTCATAATCGTTTCGCTAACAACAGTTTAAAAATATGTTAGACCAGTCTTTTTAATTCATAATTTTTAATTAATTTTAATTACCTTCTTTCAGTCCTCAGAGATTCCGGAACGAATTCCCTCTACTTGAAGGTGTAAGAGTGAATTGAAAGAGTGGGCGGCAGCTCTTCTCTCCTTTATGGTTGTCATTTCTCTAGCTTCTACCACCGTTTATTTCCAACCTGACACCCAATTGGACACTCCACCATTACTCAATGTCAAGAAACAGGAACTCCTCCAATTCCTAAAAGTAAACGTCACCGAAGGAATACCCTACCAAAAATACATCACTCCTCGCGACCCTGCAGTTAGAAGGGTCTCGGAGGACGTGAACGGAAGGGTCGAAGCCTATTCAGTAGCTGTCCGATGGGTATGGGTTTCAGATAACGTTCTTAATGGTGTCGAAGAGAAATGGTTGACGCCTCACGTCTTCCTCGTTGAGACGCCCCATTATCCCACTAACCCCGTGAAGCCTAGGGAAGCCAGTGACTGTGAGGAACAAGCAAATACGTTAGTTTCGGTCTTGAGGGCTGAGAATGTATCCGCTGAGGACGTGCGTGTAGTTATTGGTAAAGTGAGGTTTAGAGGAGAGGAAGGAGGCCACGCTTGGGTTGAGATCTACGAGGATGGTAAATGGCTGGCTCTCGAAGCTACATCGGGACCGTACTATGACGAGGATAAAGGGAGATTTATAAATAGGAAGGGCATGCCCTATGGTTTTTACAGAACACACAAATATCCCTGCATTGAGATATGGCTTTACTACAATGACGTATATTACATTGATTACTTAAATAAAAAGGAGAATGCCCCGAGTAAATGGCATACTCCACTCATAGAGGAGAAGACAGATTCTTCATCAATGGACTATCAGCTCTTCTCCTTTTTGCTTGTGTGGATGGCTTCGGATAAGTTGTTGACAGTTAAAAGTTCAGAGGATTTACGCAAAGTTTTATCCTTAAGGTAAGGAAATTCATATTCGGGTGTATCTTTATGGATGAGAAGGCACTAAATCTTCTGAAGGAGTTGACTGAATGCTTTGGCCCAGCTGGATATGAACATGAAACCTCTAGTATAATAAGGAAATTCGCTTCGAAGTATCTAGACGAAATAAAAACGGACAAGCTGGGTTCTCTCATAATGATCAAGAAAGGTAGTTCAGATAGACCGAGGATTCTCATCGCGGGGCATGTGGACGAGGTGGGCTTTGTCATATCGGGGATAGATGAGAAGACTGGATTCTTGAGTTTTAACCCTATCGGAGGTTGGTGGGATCAAGTTCTTCTGGGACAGAGAGTTGTTGTACGGACGAAGAAAGGTGATTATTTTGGAGTGATAGCTGCTAAGCCTCCCCACTTACTTAAAGAGGAGGAGTTAAAGCAGGTTCTTAAGAAGGAAGATATGTTCATAGACGTCGGTGCTACATCGAAGGAGGAGGCGCTTGACATGGGTGTTAGAATCGGAGACCCTGTCGTACCCTGGTCTCCCTTCACTCTTATACAAAATGGGAAGGTAGCAATGGGGAAAGCCTTCGATGACAGAGTAGGTGCTTTCGTAGCAATCGAAACTCTGAGAGCTATAAAAGAGCAGGGGATAGTCCACCCTAACACGATCTATGCAGCAGCCACCGTTCAGGAAGAAGTAGGCTTAAGAGGAGCCACAACTACCGCCCATGTCACGGAGCCCGATGTCGCCTTGGTGTGGGAGGTAGATATCGCAGGAGACATACCGGGAATAAAACCTCATGAAGCTCCCACGAAGATGGGGAAAGGACCAAGCATCCTAACTTTCGACTCCTCCATGATTCCAAATCAACGGTTGAAGGAATTCGTGATCTCTACAGCCGAAGAGGAGGGAATCCCTCATCAACTGTCAATAATAAGGCGAGGAGGAACAGACGCCGGCAAAATACACCTAAATAGGGCGGGTTGCCCGAGCATAGTTTTGGGAGTCCCTACACGTCACATTCACTCCCACGTCGGATTACTTAGTCTGGATGATGTGGAGAACGCTGTGAAGTTGACCCTCGCCCTCATAAAAAGACTTGATGCTGACAGAGTGAAGAGCTTCACGGAATTCTTATAGAGAAAATCTACTACCTCCCCTATCCTTTTATTATTGTTAAATAAGTAGTTATGGGGCTTATTATCCAAACAGACTAGTGTAGATGCTACCAAGTTATTAAAAAAGCCCCTATCTGTTGACGGGCAAATATCATGACGCCCTTATATATAACTCTCTAATTCTTTCTGCTATAGGTGTAATATCTTGTCCACTGAGATAAGGAAGGATTACCTCCTAAACCGCTGGGTAATCATAGCCTCTGAAAGGGCGAAAAGACCAACCGATTTCCAAGTTCCAAAATCGGTTATAACCGAAAAAGGAGAGTGTCCCTTCTGTCCCGGAAACGAAA
>CAZOCN010000071.1:0-6959 GCA_964578315.1 uncultured Candidatus Bathyarchaeia archaeon | reverse complement strand
AAGAAATTGTGAAGATGGGCGGATTGATTGAGGAATCTTCTGATCGAGATAGCGTTCATATAGTAACGAAGAAGTGTTTTTGTACGACGGAAAACTCTGTAAGCAAGAATATCGACATGTTCAATCTTCTTCACGTCTTACCCGTGATTTATGAGCGGGGATGGGAATATTACCGCGTCATAGCTTTCCGACATAAAGACTTGAAGAACCTTCTGCAACGGCTCGAAGAGATGAATTTTACTGTCGAAGTTCTACGCAAGGTTCCCTTTGACGGGTTTATAGCGAGTTCTTTAACTCTTACAGCTGATGCTCTATTTTCGGACTTGACTGAAAAGCAGATGGATGCTCTTTTAACTGCCTATAGTCATGGCTACTATAGGTTGCCGAGAAAAACTGATGTTAAAACAATAGCACGCAGAAAAAGGGTTCCGAGGACGACATTCCAAGAGCACTTGAAGAAGGCTGAAAACAAGATTGTCGCGTCTCTTATTCCCTATATTCAACTATTTAGAAAAGCCTCCATAGAAGAGAGAAAACGTCTTAAGATAAAGTAAGAACAAACTCCTCCCGTTTTCTGTTCTAATAAAGCCTCTCCCATTTCAAATCTGAGATCAGCCTTTTTCAAAGAGTGCCGTCATATGACGGTATAATCCTAAAATCTCTTTATGTCGTCTAGACATACCGAGGCATATCTAGAATGAAAAAGGCAGACAAAAAGAGTTCTTTCATAAGAGTTATACTGCGAGCACTACGAGTTAACCGAATCTTCACGTGTAAATCGAACAATCAAGAAGATCTTCAACGTTACGATTTTAGAGAAACAAAGATTGCTAGGTTAAAAGCTGAATGCGATATCGCTAGGGCTTATTTGTTCGTTGAAAGGAAAAAATTTAATCTTTGAATTTGAAATAGAAGCGTGCTCAGGTTTTTCAGAATATCCTGCTCCTAATTTTTAGAATTAAAGGGTTCGGTGCCGAGGTCGCAGTCAGTTTAGAACCGGCCGGACGAAACAGATTACAAGTAAACTTAGTAATATTGACTATATTTTTTATGATTGTGCATTTCGCAGCTCTACTCGTGGATAGCCCTAAAGTCTACAAGTAATCTATGAAGACTAATAGCTAGACTCCTCGAAGGAGGTATTAATACCACAGTCCATGCCGTCAATCTAAACCCAAATCAACCTCTAAATCTTCAGATCAGCTCTAAACGTTTTGCATTCACAAAAATAAACGCTGCGGAGATATAAGGAGGGCAAAGTCCCTCTGTATTGGTGCGGCCGCCGGGATTTGAACCCGGGTCGTCGACGTGGCAGGCCGGTGTCCTCGACCAGGCTAGACTACGGCCGCTGGGGTTGAATCAAGGACACTTTTACAGAAGGGTTATTTATTTCCTTTTTCCTTGATAGTCTGTAACTCCTCTGAGACAATTCTTAGTGTTAATCATTAATTTTTGTTTTTGAATGATTCTTTGCTATCTTGTATGAGCGAAGGCTTTAACGTCTTGTCTTTGGAGCCAACCAGTCTAGAACGCCTTTTGGATCCGGGGAATTTATGATCACTTTTATGGGTCCCAGAGGGGATTCTCCAACTGGATCAGAGAAGGAGGCATGTTTCACGAAAGCCGCCTGTTTATTGAGGTAGAAGATCAGCGAATTTTCCGTGGCTCCTCTGGAAATCGCTCTCCTTGCAGCGTCCCTTATTCTATCGTTCCTGAGGATCGTCTGAAGCTTCACTAGACTCTCAATTCCTTTAGCCCTAGCCAACAAGAATTTCTTACCGTCCACTTCCCGCGTCTCAAATTCAGCGTTTGAAAGTATATTCTCAACGGCGGCCTTCACTTTCTCCGGACTCTCCGTCGGTTTTACTTCCACTTCTATGTACACTTCAACGCTTTCCGTCACAAATAACCTCCTTGAGAAATCGCTTGAAGGCTCTCCTAAGTAAACCTTTAGGTCCCTCATTGACGATCATGTAATCCGCTAAGGCGATCACATTTCCAACGCCCACACCCAACTCTCTACGGTCCCTCTCAAGGAATAACTCCCAACTCTCCGGGTCGTCACTCCGTTTTCTCCCAAAGAGTCTTTTGAATCTAGTCTTCGGCGATGCATGAATAGCAACTAAGACTAGATCGGAGAAGACCCTCTTGAACTCCTCTACCTCATAGAGGCTCTTCACTCCATCAATCCAGACGACGTCGCCGGCGGCCCTTATCTTAGGTATGCACCTTTTAGCAATCACCGATTCGCCTTCTTCCTCCCTCAGACTCAACATGACCCTTCCAATATTCCTTGGGGTAGGCTCTAAACCTCTCCTTGCAGTCTCTTCTCGAACCACGTCACCCATAACCACGGAGTCGTATCCCTCCTCCCTCCCCATCTCAACGAAGGTGGACTTCCCTGAACCGGCCATCCCCGTGACTGCTATAACCTTCTTGCTCCCCATTCCTCAATCTCCCATCTTATTTTTTACCATCATGATTTAAATTAGATAACAGAATAATCTGAATAATTAATTAATAAACCTACTAGAAAATATAAGGAATATCGGGTTGGTTTGGAATTGAGCGAGATGATCCGTAGCTTCATCGCTTTTGACATAGATGACCAGAGCATAATTACAAAGATTTCTACGGTGCAGGGTCAACTCTCAGCTACTGGAGCAGACCTGAAATTTGTTAGGCCTGAAAACGTCCACATCACATTACGTTTTCTCGGGAACATACCGCGAAATCTCGCATCCCTAATATGGGAGGAGATGAAAAATCTGCGGTATGAACCCTTCGAAGTGGAGTTAAAGGGCCTCGGAGTGTTTTCAAGTCTCCGTAATATAAGGGTGGTATGGATTGGGATAACGCGGGGAGAAGCCGAGCTTAAAGCTATACACGATCAGCTTGAACCTAGGTTGAGGGGTCTAGGCATTACACCTGACAAGAAGGGCTTCAATCCTCACTTGACAATAGCGCGTGTTAAGTCTGGAAAGAATAAGTTTCAACTGGCGGAGTGCCTTAGAGCGCTTTCGGATTATGAATTTGGAGTAGTTAAAGCGGAGGTTCTCAGGTTGAAGCAGAGCATACTTACCCCGAAGGGACCGATCTATAGGAACCTCTATGAGTTTACACCCTAAAGATCTAGTATGAGGGCAGTGAGAGATATCTATTGGAAAGGCTTCAAGAAGTATGTGAAACTGTGCTTTCGAGGGTTGAGCCCACCCGGGAGGATAGGAGACGGATTTCTAAATTAGTAGAGGATTTGAAAGCAAAGTTAGGTCATTTAGCTGAAGAGGAAGGCTACGATCTGGAGGTTGCTTTGGAGGGTTCTGTTGCTAAGGATACGTGGCTTCGGGAAGACCCGGAAGCGGATATCTTCCTATTATTTCCACCCTCGATTCCTAAGAGAGAGTTCAGACGAGTCTCCATGGAGATCGCTAAGAGGGCGACTACTGGTTATAGGCAGTTAGAGCGGTTTGCTGAGCACCCATATCTGGAATGCTACGTGGACGATGTACGCGTTAACATAGTCCCGTGTTACAAGGTGTCCCGTGGTGCATGGATAAGTTCCACCGATAGGACCCCTTATCACACCCTTTATGTTAAATCCCGCTTGAACCTGAGGATGCGCCGGGACGTGAGGCTCCTTAAAAGGTTCATGAAAGGAATAGGTGTATACGGCGCCGAGATAAGGGTTGGAGGTTTCAGCGGATATCTCTGTGAACTTCTAATAATTTACTATGGATCCTTCCACGGAACTCTTGTGGCGGCATCAGAATGGAGAGAGAAGGAAGTCGTCGATCTGGAAGGCTTCTATGGTAAAAAGAGAGAGAAGTTATTTGAGAGGTTTAATCGGAAGTTCATCGTTGTAGACCCGATAGATGAGAATAGAAATGTTGCTGCGGGAGTAACAGATGAGAGGTTTAACGAGTTCATAGCCGCCTCCCGCGCTTTCCTAGAGAAACCCTCTGTCGAGTTCTTCTATCCTCCGGAGGTTAAACCCTTGACGGGCATAGATTTGAAGGAGGCTTTTAGAAAGAGAGGTTCTGCCTTTGTTTTTGTAAAGTTCGGTGAGGTTGAGGCGGTGCCTGATGTCCTCTGGGGGCAGCTTTATAGATCTTTGAAAGCTATAACGAGGAAAGTTGAGGAGTCTGATTTTCAGGTTCTGAGGAACACCGTGTGGAGTAGAGAAGGAAAAGTGAATATGTTCCTTTTTGAGATAGGGTCGAGAAGGCTACCTCACTTGAAGAAGCACGTAGGTCCGCCGGTGACAAAGAGGATAGACTCAGCTAACTTCATCGAAAAATATAAGGGGAACCCTCAGGTGATGTCCGGACCTTACATTGAGGGTAGTCGCTGGGTTGTATGGCTGAAGAGACAGTACAGTGATGTAGCCGACTTTTTGAAGGCGATGTTGAAGGAGGGTGGAAGGCAGTTAGGAGTTGCAAGCCGTCTCTCCGAAGCCTTCAGAGAAGGCTTCGAGATACTCGTAGACAATGAGATCCTAGAATTTTACTTCGCAAATCCAGACTTCGCGAAGTTCTTAACGGAGTTTATGAGAGGACGCCCCTTCTGGCTTTAAAACAGAGAGGACTTCTCTATCACTACATTTAAGTGTGATCTCCAAAAATGTTAACTATTTAGAAACAAGATCATGTGTTGTGATTTGAAGTGAATCTTTCAGAGATAGTTGAAGGTATTCCTGAGACAGCTCTCCTTTATCAGGGAGACTCCTATTTAACGGAGTTTAAGGCTTCTGTGCTTAGGGTCGTTAGAGAGAAGAAAAGCTCTGTTTACTTAGTTCTGGATAAGACCCTCTTCCACCCTAAGAGCGGAGGACAACCCTCAGATAGAGGAGTTATCTCCGGGTTGAATTTCGAGGTGAAGGTGAAGAAGGCTCTCTTCTCGAAGAAGGTTGTTGTCCATTACGGGAAGATACTCCAAGGAGAACCGAGAGAGGGTGAAGTCCATGGGAGTATCGATTGGGACTGGAGGTATTTGCTAATGAAGAGGCATACAGCTGGTCACCTTATGGACCACTGTATCACTATAACCACTGGAAGATGGGCGGAGACCACAGACTCTTGGCTTGGCGACCCCTGCTACGTGGGATACAGAGGTGAAGGGTTGAGTGAGGAGCAGATAAAGAAAGTCGAAGAGCTGGTTAGGGAAAGGATAAGGGAAGGGGCGCCGGTGAAGGTTGAGTACGTCTCGTTAGAGGAGTTGAAACGGAGGGCACCCCACGCACCTAACATTTACCGTCTACCCACCTTAGAATCCTACCGTATAGTGACTATAGAAGGCTGCAGTCCAATACCATGCGGCGGCACTCACCTGAGGAACATAAATGAAATAAAGGATTTCAAAATCACAGACCAGACCATAGTTGAGTCAGGTTTCCGTGTCTACTATAAAGTTGTTTAACTCTTCCTTCATAAGCGCATACTCCATCTCTTATAGGCCTCAAAGACCCTTCTCAGCTCGTGAACTGGTTCTCTGTGGTAGTCTACACGGAGATCTATAGCAGGTCTCGGTCCCATAACTTCCTCGCCGACAACTAATAAAGCCGCTGAGATCTTTCCCCTTCGGTCTCCACCAGCCTCGTCTCCAGCCTCCAACGCACTTAATATCCTCTCGCTTAACAATCCAGTGGATCTCCCAAAGGCCTCTGCCATACCCTCCAGAACGAAGCTACCTCTAAGCATGTTCCCCGTGACTACGTAATCTCGCCCTACTAGATGCCCGCTCCACTCGATGGTGTCCTTTCCAGTGTGGGCTGCAGCTCTACCTTTAGAGTCTATAATCGAGACTTGCCTCAACTCCCTCATTAGGTCCCTCCTAAGCAGCTCCTCTAGAGCTTCCTTCGGGGACCATCCTCCCTTGAGGAGTTTCAATCCTTCAACACCATAACTTGGATCCGTCAGGCCCTGAGTGGCGACGGCACCTATACTAGTCTCCGCATGGGGGACCACACTACCAACAGCTGGTACAGCCGTGGAGACACCTACACCTAGGGAAGATGTCTCCGGAGACCTAGCAACTATAGAGAAAGTAGCTATTAACATCCTCCTACCAGCTGAATATTCCACTTAACTATTAAAGAACTTTATGAACGCTCCTCACCGCTTTTAGAAGGGAGAAGAAAAGAAGCGACAAGAGCGACAAGAGCGATTGCTGCCATAACATAATAAGAGACTGTAAGACTGTAGTGATCGGCGAAATAGCCAGCTATGGTCGTCGAGACGGAGCCAAGTCCAAAGGCGAAGGCGAAGACTACTCCAAAGGCGACGCCAGCATAGACTTCTGGGGAGACCTTACCCACCAAGGAGGTTGTTGCTGGTTGATTACCGAATATCGATATACCATATATTACGATAAACAATAGAACCCCCACCGTAGCCATCGGAGTCAAAAGTAGAGTTAACAAGCCGATGAGAACTCCGGCTGATGTGACAACAACAATCTTTTTTGAGCCATACTTGTCAGAGAGCCTCCCGCCTATAAGCTGACCCGCAACGCCCATAACGAGCAAGGCTGAGTTGGCATAAGCTGCTATATCACGAGGAACCGCCCGTTCCAGATAAAGGAAAGTAGGGAAGAAGAAGGTCACTCCATTGGTGGAGAGGCTACTTATTATACTATATGAGAAGATGAGGAGCATACTTCTATCTTTGAATAACTTCAGGAAACTCTCCCTCTTTTCCCTCTTAGGCGCTTCTGGAACCTTCACGTTCCTGAATAAAAAAGCAACGATCATCGATAGAAGACCAAAGAACACGAAAGCCGATCTCCAGCCAAAGAGGATACCCAATCCAAACGCGATGGCGGGAGTAAACATCTGTCCAAGACTACCCGCGGCTCCATGGATTCCCATTATTTGAGCCATCTTCTTCCGGTAAACTCTGGAGATAAAGTGATTTGCGGTTGGGTGATAGAAGCTGGCGCCTAGGGCCATAAGTAACATACCT
>CAZOCN010000070.1:0-7154 GCA_964578315.1 uncultured Candidatus Bathyarchaeia archaeon | reverse complement strand
CGGTATCCTGTACTTCTGGGCCTCAACAGGATTCGGAAGATTCTTGACAACCATGTCTAATATGGCGGTGTGGAGAGGGATAGTCTTCTGAAGCTCTTCGTAGGCGTTAGCTTTGTAGGCTTCTATCACGTCTCTGAACATGACGCCCTTTTCTTTGGCTATGTTAACCGTGAAACCCCACTTATGAAGGGCGGAACCGAAGGCTACAGTCTCCGTTGAAGGGCTTACCTTCCATCTCTCTTTCAAACCCTTCTCTCCATACATCTCAATTAAATTGTTGAAGTCCGTGATTATCCGCGAGAGTTTCTTCTGGATCTCATTTTCATTGAGTTTCAGTTCCTTTATGAGTCTGTCGATTTTGTTTATGAAAAGTACGGGTTTAACTCTCTCTTGTAGAGCCTGCCGCGTTACAGTCTCAGTCTGGACCATAACTTCCTCTACTGCATCCACGACCACTACAGCACCGTCTATTGCCCTGAGGGCCCTCGTCACTTTACCTGTGAAGTCAACGTGTCCTGGTGTGTCTATTAGATTGATAAGGTAGGCTTCGCCACCCATTTCGTGAAGGAGGGAGATGTTGGCTGTTTTGATTGTTATTCCTCTCTTCTGCTCCTCCTCTAAGTAATCCAATGCTCTTGCTTCACCGGCAATCTTAGGTGATAGCAGACCAGCCTCCGCTAGGAGCGAATCCGTCATCGTTGTTTTGCCATGGTCTATATGAGCGATTATCCCTATATCCCGGATTACCTTTTTATTCTTCATCAGTTTCAGTATGTCACTAGTCTGCCTAAATCTCGGAATTTTTGATCCCTCGTCTACTATTTTATCTTTAAACTGTTATGTTAGTCCAGATAAGGAGGGTGGAGAGTCTTTTAAATCTTTTTTGTGACATAAGAACCTTTTAGAGATAAGGGAGACTACTTATACCTCGCACGTCTACTCTTCCTCTTCTTTTTCTGACGGCGCATCCGTTTCTTCTTCCATTTCGCTCTTATCTCTGCCTACCCCTATCTCATTGATTGATGCTCAAATTGATATACGGGTTATTAAATTTTTAGGGTAGATTCTCATTTTTCTCTATGAGTTTTATCTGGCGGGAGAGCTCTCTTTGCGATGCATATGAGGAATCTAGAAGAGTGGCGATCCTCTCCGACCTCGTTCTTCCTACACCTCTAACCTTAGAGAGTTCAGTTACAGAAGCCGAGAATACCGCCCTAGCCGTTCCGAAATGTTTCAGAAGTCTATCAGCGAGTTTCGGTCCTATACTCGGCAATGCAGAGACCAACATTAACTGACTCTTACTATATCCACTAGTTTTCGGCATTTTACGAGCGATAGGCCCCCTCTTCATCGCTGAACGTTCCCTCTTCGCGAGAATGTATAACAAGTCCGCTGTTTGTTTCGGCTCTCCCGTGAAGAAAATATTTGAATTATAATCGAAAGCCACCGCAAGAATTGCACCCCAGAAACTTCTTGGTTTAGAGAGATTACTTAACATCTCAGTCAATTCTCCTTCAACTATGAGAATAGGATACTCGTATAATCTTGATAATCGATCAATCTGATCAAAAAGCCTCCCGGAATAAAGAGATTTTAGAAAATCTGAAACTTCTTTTCTCTCCACTGCACAACTGGAAGAGACTATGTAATCGCCTACCTCTAGCATACGACTCTCCACAAGGACCCCGAATTCCCTCAGAATATCTGGAACCTTTGAGGTTCTTTCCCTCACATCCGCTATAATCCGTAATTTAACCATAAAATCAACCTTTGATCAATTAGTTTCGTCTCGAATATAAAGAGGCTTATCCCTTTCTTTTTTAAGGTTCCGCTCTTTTTTAGGGGTTGTGTTAAATTTTTATAAATAAACATCCACAATTTAGTGATAAAGGGAATCTTAAGATGAGTGCTCGTATTTCTACTGGTGATGAAAATCTTGACGAAATACTTTGCGGGGGCTTTCCAAAAGGAAGCCTCATTGTCATCGCGGGCAATCCTGGTGTAGGAAAGTCTATCTTCTCAGCGCAATTTATCTATCGCGGTATAATTAGTGAAAGTGAAAATGGTGTTTACGTTTCTTTTGCAGAGAATCGCGAGACTTTCATGACTAATATGCGTGGTTTGGGTTTCGCCTTTGAAAAGTTGGAGGCGGAAGGTCGTTTCAAGTTTTTAGATATGATCGCTTTAAAGGAGACCGGCATCCCAACTGTGCTGGAGAGTATTCTCAAGGAGATTCGATCTGTTAACGCTAAACGCCTTGTGATAGATTCTTTCTCCGCTATGGCCCAGGCTTTCAAAGAACCGATAGAGGCACGGATAGTCATACACACAGTTCTTGGTAACATAGTCCGCCAGATGGGTTGCACCAGCCTAATAATTGAGGAGGTCCCTATTAACAAGCCCATCATCGGCTTCGGCATGGAAGAGTTTGTGGCCGATGGCGTAATAATCTTAAGGTCGCTGGAATTTGAAGGTCGACTTCTAAGAGAATTAGAAATAATAAAGATGAGAGGTACACCGATTAAAGAAAGGAAGTTACTGTTTACGCTTAAAGAAGGCTTCAGAGCCTTCACTTCATTCAAACTTAAAACCTTAAAGGGGTTCAGAAGATTCCAGCCTATTCCCGATCCTCCAGAAAAATTTTCTACAGGATCAGAAGACTTAGATGACCTACTTGGAGGAGGTTACCGAAGAGGATCCGTCGTCCTCCTTGAAATAGGCGAGAACGTTTCCTATAACGAATATCACCTCATAGTGGCTCCAACAGCCTGGAATTTTTTGACTCAAGGTAGAGGAGTTACCGTCTTTCCTTCCCTCGGTATCGACTCAGAAATAGTTAAGAGAGTTACGCTCCGTGGGGGAATAACGGAAGATGAGATGGCTCGTCTTGTGAGAGTATGTGAGCTTAGATTTCCTGGATCGCATGAACCCTCGCCTTCTTATATAGTCTCATTTAAAGGAAAGAACCTAGTCATTGATTATGCAAAATATGTGGAGACAGAGGAAGAGATTATCCGGAGGACTGGTAAACCTATCCTAAGAATAATGAGTGCTGAGACATTAATGAGTATCTCAGATTCCTTCGGAGGAACTACTTCCTCGAAGATCTACCTCCTCGACTCCCTTAGAATAAGAAAACTGAATAATCTGAGCATAATACTTCTAAAGCCGGGATCTGAGCCTTTTAATAAGGCAATAGCCGCTGCAGCAGAGACGCATCTAAAAGTAGTGAGGAAACACGGCACCCTCCTATTATACGGTATGAAACCTAGTACAAAGATTCACGCGTTAGAGATGAATGTTTCAGAGGGTTACCCCAAACCCAAATTAACTCCGATCATGTGAATGGATGCGGAAGAATGGATAATAGTCTGAATCTATCAAAAACCTCCAGAAAGCAGGAGGTATTCGCGAGAGTTCTTCTTGAAGCAATAAATGAAGGCTTACAAAGTTTGGGTGAGGGCTCTAAAAAAGCTGTTAATTGGTATTTGGGAATAGATACTCCTCTTTTAGACGGGGATTTCTACAAGAATCTCGAAGTGTTGATCGAGAGATTAGAGCGTACACTCGGGATTGGAGCAAATATCCTAGAGACTATGATTATAAGGAGTTTGTACACGAAGTTAGGGTTGACGTTTGAAGAGAAAGCGAGCTATACCTTCATGGACTACGTAAGGGAAGCCAGAGAGGATATCAGATGAAACCTTGCTATAAGTTTATGGGAAGGAGAGAAGTTATAGTCGGAATCGTATATCCGAAGTAGACGGTCAAGACCTTAACTGAAATTGCTGTAACTAAGAGCGCTATAGAGAAACTTATGAGAATTAGGTCTCTCCCTTCGATTTTTAATACGTAAAGATTAGTGCGTTTTTCAACGGCGCCCCACGCCCTCGACTCCATGGCTTCCGCTAATTCTAGACTCCTACGGATGGCACCTACGATAAGCGGTATTAGGATAGGGATGTAGTTTTTAACTCTCTTCATGAAGTTGCCTTTCTCCAGCTCTAGCCCTCTCGCCTTCTGAGCGTCCATAATCGTCTTTGCTTCATCCGCTAGAACTGGAACGAAACGGACGGCTGTTGTGAATGCAAAGCAGAACTGATAGGGGAAATGGCTCTGCTCTAAGGCTAAACCTAAGTGGTCAGGAGAGGTAGTTAAGAAGAATATAGAGAAGCTTTGGATTAAAACCACAAATCGAAGAGTCATAGCCGCAGAATACTCAAAATCGAGTGGAGTAATCGTGTATCCGGAGAAGAAATATCTGGTTAGGAGGTTCGTTCCAAAGATGAAGATTGCTAGGTATAAAGCGCCTCTCATGGATTTAGCCCATTGCCTCTGCACCTTTGCGACTATTATGATGGGTATCTGGATAAAGAAGAGCGCTAGTAGTGGGATAAGTTCGCTGAAGAGTATCGCCACGACAAACATAACACAAACATAGAAGAACTTGCCTCTAGGATCTAGCCTATGTACAGGAGATGTTATAGTCCTAAATCGGAAACCTTCAAAGAGACTCACTTTTTACTCCTCCAGAATCTGAGAATCAAGTCTCTAGCTTCGTATACATCAATAACGTTAGATGGGAACTCAAAATCCTTTAGACCTTTGAATATCCGGGTTATCTGCGGCGGAACGATTGAAGCCTTACTTAAAAGCGCTTCATCCGTCAAGATCTCTTGAGCACGTCCATCCGCTACGATCAAACCGTCAGCCATGAGGATAACTCTAGGGTTACATTCCGCAACAAATTCTACATCATGGGTAACTATTACAACTGTTTTACCTTGAGTGTTTAATTGAATGATGAACTGGCGGAGTCTTTCCTTCTGTTTATAGTCTTGTCCTATTGTTGGCTCATCCAAGATGACAGTTTTAGGATCCCACGCAAGGACAGAAGCTAATGCCACGCGCTTCCTTTCTCCGCCACTCAACATAAAAGGTGAAGTTTTTTCGTATTCCTTTAAGTCGAGAAGATGTAAGGCCCAATTCACCCTCTTCTCAATAACCTCTTCATTAACACCGAAATTCTTGAGAGCGAAGGCTATCTCCTCCCTAACTGTCTCACAGAAGAGTTGATGGTCAGGGTTCTGGAAGACGAAACCTACATCGCGGGCAAGTTCAGCTACACTAGTCTTTTTCGTATCTTTCCCATCGACTAATACTTCGCCTACAGTTGGTCTTAGAAGACCGTTAAAATGTTTGACCAACGTAGTTTTTCCCGCACCGTTCGGTCCCATAATCGCAACGAATTCCCCGTCGTCGATCTTTAGAGAGATTCCTCTTAAGGCTTCAATTCCATTGGGATAAGTGAAATGAAGATCCCTTACTTCAATCATCCAATAAAGCCTCCCTTATTAAGTGTGCGGCTTCCTCGGAAGTTACCGGTACATCCTTTAATAGGAATCCTTCTTTTCTCAAAGTCTGATAGAGTTTAACTGCCCTAGGGATGCCTACGCCGAGTAAATCTGCCTTCTCTGAGGTGAAGATCTCCTTAGGTGTACCGTCTAAGACTATCCTTCCCTTATCCATGACTATTACATGATCAGCATACTTCGAAGCTAAGTCCATACGGTGCTCAACTAGAATAACCGTTATTCCTATAGATTTGTTCAATTCGTAGATAACTTCAAAGATCTTCTCTGCGGTGGAGGGATCTAAGAAAGACGTCGGTTCATCTAACACCAATACTTCCGGTTGCATCGTAAGAACACCAGCTATCGCAACGCGTTGTTGCTGTCCACCTGAAAGCTCATGGGGAGCCCTCTCTCTAAGGCCTTCGATACCCGTAATTCGGAGAGCCCAATCTACCCTTCTCCGCATCTTCTCCCTCGAGAGTCCTAGGTTCTCTAAGCCGAAGGCCACATCCTTCTCTACAGATAAGGCAAACAGTTGATTCTCAGGGTTCTGGAAGACGAAACCTACATGCTGAGCAAGTTCGTGTATCGGGTGCTCCCTCACGTCCAAACCAGCAACCTTCAGCTCTCCTTCAAGTTTTCCACCGTAAAAATGGGGGATTAATCCGTTTAGACATCTGCAGAGCGTCGTCTTCCCGCAGCCGCTGGGGCCAGTTAGGATGACGAATTCTCCTTTTTCAATAGATAAAGAGACGTCTCTAATCGAGAGTGCCGTTCCACTCGGGTACTGGTAGCGTAGATTTTTTGCTTCTATTAGCGCCAAAGGCTCTTCCGCCATCCTATCGCAGAAATATTAGGTCCTTTTAAGAGTAGCTACCTAAAAAAGAGTTACCCCAACAGTTTCCTTAGGAGTGCTTCACATTGAGTGAAAGCTGTTTCAATGTCTCCGAACCCGTTCACTCCAGCCGATGTGGAGTGTCCTCCCCCCATACCCTTGAGGATCCTTCCAAGAGGCTCTGCAATATCGCGTCCTAGATGAATCTTAGTTTCCTTATGGAATACAGGCGTTGCTCTTAAACTAATCTGGAGTGCGCTTCTTTTCTCTCCCGCCACAATAGCAACGTGTGCCCCTAAACTCACTAAGGCTCTGGCTGAAGACGCTTGATAAGCGCTAACATTCGAGAAGGCTATAATCCACCCTCCTATCTCGAGAAGCCTCATACGCTGGGATGCTTTGAGCCGGGCGATACGCTCTGGTGTGTTCATTGGTAGAGACAGCCAACCTAGTGCTTCTTCCGCATTGACGCCTATCTCCACAAGTTCCGCGATTGTCTTGAAGGTGTTGGAATTGGCGAGTATGAAATGCCGTGTATCGTAGGCTATTCCGATAAACATCGCATAGGCCTCATCCAAATCTGGCTTTACTCCCATCTCTTTATAGAAGCCATACACGATCTCACAAGTCGATGAAGCTCGTTCATCCGCGTAAATTAAGGAAGCGACTCGCTCGGTTTCCGGATGACGGGCATGATGATCCACGACGATCAGGGGAGAATCAGATCTTTTTATTCTCTCTTGCCAGTCATCCAGTTGTTGAAGCGTATTGGTGTCCAGAATAATTATGATATTCGCCTCTTCTATCCTAGGCTCAAGAGTGAAATCTACTTTCAGGTAATTCTGTAGATGCTTTGTTAGTTGGCTTATTCCCTGAGCTGCAGCTATTTCAATTCGAATTCCATATATGAATTTTTTCAGCAGTCTAGCGAGTGCGAAGGCTGAGTAGAGAGCATCTGGATCTGC
>CAZOCN010000069.1:0-7178 GCA_964578315.1 uncultured Candidatus Bathyarchaeia archaeon | reverse complement strand
TACTCTTGGAGGTATTCTCTACCCTAAACGATTACCCCTTCGTCTTAACATTCAATGGAGACGACTTCGACCTCCATTATCTCTGGCGTAGAGCTCAAAACCTTGGAATTGAACTTAAACATATACCGATAGAAGTAGGTCACAGAGTATGCCTGCTGAAAAGGGCTGTGCACATAGACCTCTATCGGTTCTTCTTTAACAGGTCTATACAGATCTACGCCTTCCGAAAGAAATACTTGGATACCACCTTAGACGCGATAGCTGAGTCCCTCCTTGGAAAACGGAAGATTGAATTGACCAAACCCATTAGTGAGTTGAGTTATAGTGAATTAGCCCAGTATAACATTAAAGACAGCGAGATAACCTTGGAGCTCACAACCTTCAGCAATAATCTGGTCATGAAGTTGATACTCGCCCTCACAAGGATAAGCCATATGCCCATGGAGGATGTGAGTAGGCAGGGGGTTTCGCGTTGGATAAGAAGTTTCTTCTACAATGAACACCGCAGACGTGGGATGTTGATTCCGAATAAGGAAGATATTCTAGCGGTGAAAGGTGAGACCGCGACCACCGCCGTGATAAAGGGGAAGAAATACAAGGGCGCTATAGTGGTGGAGCCAAAGCCGGGAGTCCACTTTAACGTTTCCGTATTAGACTTCTCCAGTCTATACCCTTCCATAATTAAGGTGTATAACCTCGGTTATCAGACTGTCCGTTGTCCCCACGAGGAGTGCAGGAAGAATTTAGTTCCGGAGACTGATCACTGGATATGTCAGAAGAACAGGTCTCTTGAGAGTCTCTTGATAGGTTCCATGAGGGACCTCCGAGTTAAATGGTACAAGCCAAAATCCAAGGATAAATCTATAAGTGGAGAGTTGCGGGGATGGTATGATGTTATTCAGCAAGCGCTTAAGGTTATATTAAACGCTTCTTACGGCGTATTTGGAGCTGAAACCTTCGATCTGTATTGCCCGCCCGTTGCGGAGAGTACAGCCGCCATAGGACGCCACGCGATCTTAGAGACTATAAAGAAAGCCCAGAGCTTGGGAATAAGCGTTATTTATGGAGATACAGACAGCGTCTTTCTCAGAGCCCCAACGCCTGAGCAGGTGAAGGAGTTGATTGCTTGGTCGGAGAAGACCCTCGAGATGGACCTAGAGGTGGATAAGGTTTACCGATACTCGGTTCTGAGTAAGAAAAAGAACTACATAGGCGTATTCTCGGATGGAAGTGTAGACATCAAAGGGTTAACTGGCAAGAAGAAGCATATACCTGCCTTCATAAAGAAGGCCTTCTCAGAGATAATCGAGAAGTTGGGTGAGGTTAAAACTCCTGCGGACTTCGATAGAGCGAAGAGGGAGATTCGGGATATCGTCAGGAACTGCTACCTCAAATTAAAGAGAAGGGAGTACTCGCTTGAGGATTTAGCCTTCCATGTTGTTCTCGGGAAAATTCCGGAGGGGTATAGTAAGACTACGCCGCAGCATGTGAAGGCCGCGAGGTTATTGCAGGCTAGGGGATACGAGACTAAAGCTGGAGACTTAATCAGTTTCGTTAAGACCACTAGGGAGCCTCATGTTAAGCCCATTCAACTTGCAAGTAAGGATGAAGTAGATGTCTCTAAGTATGTCGGATATGTCAGATCTACTTTCTCGCAGCTTCTTGAACCTATAGGCTTAGATTTCGATGAAATAATAGGCCTTAGGAGACTGGACCTCTTCATGTAGTAGGAGAGTCTTGAGAAAGTTATTTATCCTCAAGGATGAAATAAAAGCTAAAGATATGGAAAGGCTTGGGGAATGCTCATGTCTGATTTAGAGGAGAAGGAGCCTACACGACGTGTACATAAAGTCGTAATAAAGGGAACTGTTGAGGGCTACGATGTCGCCACCATAGATGATCTCAACAAGATTCTAGGAGAGATTAAACGTCAGCATATCGAGATGGATAATTTAAAAAACCAGTTTAACGAGCTCCAGAACACCTTTAACGCGATGAGTGCTAGGCTTGAGAGGATAGAGAACTTTCTGAAATCCTTTAGATAGGAGTGAAGCTGTAAATTTATTTGGGAAAAGGTTTTGAAGGTTTACTGTATTAAATGCTGAGGCTGTCGTGAGGTCCTGGAGATGAGTCGGTCACCCTTCTATGCGTCTAGGTCGAGATTCATCGCGATCCTTATAGGGGCTATTCTTTTCGGCGCTATCTTATCCTATATGTGGGTTGCGGGTTACTACATAGCTCTGGGATTGCAGGTACCGGAGAGCTCAGCGGTCACAGTAGACAAAGCGGAATTCAACCCGGAGAACGCGACCTTCTTTAACGCCACTCTACTTAATCCCTCATACTCTAAATCAAAGGTAGTAGTGGAGGAGATCAAGGTCATGATTAATGGGGAGGAGATACAGAACGTAGAGGCGGTATCTCCAACGTTGCCTATGCCCCTAGAACCGGGAGAGAGACAAAACGTTTTATGTTCATGGAATTGGGGGGCATATACAGGTGAGGAAGTATCGTTATTTGTTGTGGCATCAAAGGGGAACGGCGCGGTCTACAATCTGAAACTTCCAGAGATGCGTCTCCAAATCACAGAAGCCTACTTCAACGCTTCAATGTATCTAGGCGACAAATACTTCAATTTAACCCTTAAAAGTGAAAACATCTCCAGTGCACCTGTTAATATAAAAAGTATAACGGTTAACGGCGAAGCCGTTAAGGAGGTGGAGCCAAACTTAGGTCAGGTTCTAAAGCCAGGAGCGGAGATACACTTCTGGTGTGGTTGGAAATGGACAGAGCACATCGGGGAAGACTATAACATTACGGTGTTGACAGAACAGGGCTACGAGATAACAAAGTCGGGAAGGATACCTCTCATTCTAGAGATGAAGGATGTTACCTTCGACCCTGCTGATACCAGTAAATTCAGCTTCACTCTGAAAACTACCACCGGAGCCTTCAACGAGACTCAAGTTGTAATAGTGTACCTTGAACTTCCAAACGGAACCCGATTGGACCTCAGCGAGGAGACTCAGCCTGAGATACCATACATAATCAAGAGAGGCTCTTCTGTCACCTTCGAAACTACATGGGATTGGAGACCCTACGTAGGACAAGAGGTGATGGTAGGAATAAACACCTATAGAGGGGTACCCGCCACAAAGCGCCTCACTTTACCTACGCCTTAACTTGGTAGGCTTTGAAAGTGGAATCTAAAAAGGAAAGGATGCCAAAGATTTATGTTGGTCCCAGAGGAGTCTCTGATATCGACGAAGCGCTCACAATGGAATGGATCGTAACTAATGGAATCGGCGGATACTCCTCTTCCACAATTTTAGGTGTTAATACACGGAAACATCACGGCATGCTAGTTGCGACTTTGAACCCGCCTCTGAACCGTTGGGTTCTCCTCGCTAAAGTAGAGGAGGAAGCCGAGTTAGGAGACTCGACATTCTCCACATCCTGCAACGAATTCATAGATCGGAGGGAGATGAAAGGCTACGGAAGTCTTGTCAGCTTTACTCTTGATCCCTTTCCCGTCTTTTTTTATAGTCTCGGAGGGTTACAACTTTGGAAGCGCATCTTCATGCCCTACAGGAAGAACACGACGGTGATCCTTTATGAGGTCTTAAACACAATTGATAGTAGAATTCTATTTCGCGTCAATCCCCTTGTGAGTTTTCGTTATTTCCATAGAACTCTTAATCATAGATCGGTAGATCTGGGTATAACTCAAGAAGTAGCAGATACAAAGGTTGTTATGTACCCTCCTAGTTCCGAAGCCTTCCTTCTTTTAGACTCGAATATGGAGCGTTACATAGCGGAAGGAAAATGGATAGAAGACGTGAAATATCGCACTGACGAGGCGAGAGGAGACATCTTCAAAGATGACTATTTCCAGGCGGGTTTCTTTGAATCGCTTATCAATCCTTTAGAATCTAAGTCTTTCTATCTTGTCTCAGTTGGAGAGAAAACAAAGGAAGACGCCACTAAAATCCTCGATTCTTTGACCGAGAAGGGGATGAAGACTTTATTAGAGTTTTACCGTTATGAAATTGAAACGAGAAGAGACCTTCTGATCACCTTCAAGGAGAGGCATAGCCTTCCACGCCTTGAGGACTGGCTTCGGTGGCTGCTTTTGGCGGCTGACTCCTTCCTTGTAGAGCGCGAATCACTAGAGGACAAGTCTGTGATCGCTGGTTACCCTTGGTTTGAAGATTGGGGAAGAGACACTCTAATCTCCCTTCCAGGTTTAACACTCGTCACAGGTAGGTATAAGGATGCGAAGGACATACTCCGTACCTTCGCTAGATACTGCAAAAGTGGCGTCATTCCAAATAGATTTTCAGACTTCAAGGAGGGGCTTGACTATAATGCTGTAGACTCCTCCCTGTGGTATGTAAACGCTGTCTTTCAATATTTCAAGTATACTAAAGACCTCGAATTCATCGAGTCAGAGCTCTGGGATACGTTAACCTCTATAATCCACCACTACAAAAAGGGAACCTTCAACGGAATACATTTAGATTCTGATGGACTAATAGAGCACGGTCCACGTTTAACTTGGATGGATGTAAGTCTGGAAGGTAAACCCGTTACACCTAGAGATGGTAAGGCTGTAGAGGTTCAAGCTCTATGGTACAATGCACTTAAGATCATGAGTGGCCTTGCAGAGGCTATCGGTAGGAGAGAGGAAGCTAAATCCTACCAGGAGATGGCCGACAAAACAAAGAGAGGTTTTCAAAGTAAATTCTGGAGCTCGGAAGGGGGGTATCTATACGACACCATTAAAGGCGGAGAGGGAGACCCTACGTTACGCCCTAACCAGATCTTCGCCATCTCTCTAGACTTCTCTATGCTGAAGAAGGAAATTTGTAAGAAGGTAACTTCGACCCTAATGAAGCATTTATGGGCTCATTATGGATTGAAGACTCTTCCTTCCTGGGATCCACGCTATATAGGACGTTATCGTGGCAGCTGGAGCCATAGAGAGAAAGCCTACCACAACGGAACGGTTTGGGCTTGGTTGGCAGGCCCTTTAGTCACAGCCTTCTTAAAGGTTAATGGGTACGAGCCTAAGTGGCGTAAGCTAGCCTTCGAATATCTCTTAAAGCCCCTCTTTTTAGAGGAGACTTATAAAGCAGGTCTCGGAACCTTAAGCGAGATCTTCGATGGAGACCCTCCTCATAGGTCAGCTGGATGTATATCACAGGCGTGGAGTGTAGCTGAACCCTTAAGGGCCTATATAGAGGAGGTTCTACATCATAGACCTCCATACGAAGAAACGATTCTGAGAGGAGTGAATTTCACGTGAAGGACATAATCTTCGCCTTTGAAGTTCATCAACCCTTCCGTATGGATAGAAGGTTCTTCTGGGAGCGGAAGATGTTCAAGCAGAGGAGGAAGGAGGAACTCTTCGAATATTACTTTGATAACGAAGTGAATAGGAGAGTCTTTGAAAGGGCGAGTGAAAAATGCTACATACCCACCAACAAGATACTCTTAGACCTTATAGACCTCTACAAACACGAAAAGAAGAGAGTTAGATTAGCTTTCAGCTTGTCGGGGGTCTTCCTAGAGCAGTGTGAAAGATTCGGAGAGGACGTTCTGGATTACTTCAAACAGATGGCAGAGAGTGGCTGTGTAGAGTTCCTTGAACAAACCTATTACCATTCCCTCTCGGGACTTTACTCTGAAAAAGACGAGTTTAAAGAACAGATTACTATGCACCGTAATGCTATGCGTGACCTCCTAAAATATGAACCGAGGTTCTTTGAGAATACAGAACTTCTCTACAACAACGACATCGCCAGAGCTGTAGAGGAGATGGGCTATGTCGGCATATTCACAGAGGGTATAGAAAGGATTCTAGGATCTAGATCGCCGAACCACATCTATAAAGCGGAAGGTTGCAGAGAATTACGGGTTCTCCTCCGAAATTATAAGCTCACAGACGATATAGGCTTCAGGTTTTCAGATAAGAGCTGGCCAGAGTGGCCCTTAACCGCCGAAAAATATCTCGAATGGTTGAAGGCAACTGAAGGCGAATGCATAAGTATCTTCCCTGACTACGAGACCTTTGGAGAGCACCACTGGCCGGAAACGGGAATACAGGAGTTCCTAGCTGAGCTGATACAGAAGATTATGGAGAGCGAGGATCTGAATTTATCCACTCCTTCAGAGGCAATCAGTAAATACAGACCCGTTGGAACCGTTAATGTTCCAGGGAAAAAAGTAGTCTCCTGGGCTGATTTAGAGAGAGATGCGAGTTGCTGGCTAGGAAACACTATGCAGTGGGCCTACTATACCTCCGTGAAGAGACTTAAACCTCTAGTGAGAGAGGCTGAGGATCCCTTCTTCCTCAGTCTTTGGAGGCACCTACAAACAAGTGATCACTTATACTATATGTTCACTGGTGGAGGAGGACCCGCGGAAGTACACTCCTACTTCAGTCTCTTCGAGAAACCCATAGACGCCTTTCTCACAGCTCAAGCGGTAGTTCTAGACTTCGAAATGAGACTGAGACTCTTCACCATCGGAGTCGGGAATGTCTTCAAGTTCTACACTGGAATCGGAAAGAAGAGATACACAGGTATTGAAGCTTGGAGCCTGAAGGGGTTCATTAAAGCTCTAGAAGAGGTAGATGAGCAATCTTTAACTTTTCACAGTCGACACAGGGACTTCGAGAGGTGGGCTGAGTTCAGTCTTAAATCTAAAGGATTAGCGGAAGAGTTCAAGTCCATAAGAAAAGCAAACCTATCGGGAGAAAAACTGAGAGAAGCTCTACTCCAAGCTTCCAAAAAGTACTTCGAAAAGATGCAGATGAAAACTCAGGCTTTAGGTTATTACTAAAAATTTGCGGTGTTGTCTATGAGAGTATGTATGGTAACTTGGGAGTACCCACCGAGAGTAGTGGGCGGCATCTCCCGTCACTGTCATGGATTAGCCAAGGCACTTGTTCAGAAAAACCAAGAAGTTCACCTAATCACACTGGAGTTTCCCGGAGCCCCCTCTTATGAGGTAGACGAAGGCGTGTACCTCCACAGAGTCTCTATAGAACTGGGTCATCCTCACTTCCTCACTTGGACTTTACTCTTCAACCATTTCATCGAGAAAAGGGTAGGCCAGATATTCCAAGACTACAAGCCAGATATTATCCACGCTCACGACTGGCTCGTAGAGAT
>CAZOCN010000068.1:0-7283 GCA_964578315.1 uncultured Candidatus Bathyarchaeia archaeon | reverse complement strand
ATTCACCCTAACATTAATTATCCTCGTAGCCCTAACTATATATTACGCCAAAAAGTCTGATCGGTGAGGCGAGTTAAGGAAAGGGGGTTTTGTATGGATAAACGGTTAAAGATCGGTTTGGCTCTGCTGGTTTGCGCCTCTATACTGGTCGCTTCCGGTTATCTGCTAGTTCCACGCCCATCAACTCTTCCGCCTAGAGAAGAGATCGTAAATGAATATATAGCTTCAACAGTCCAGCCATTAGGCGAAGAGCCTTGGAAAAACTTCACGATAAACTGCACCATCCCCGACTTCCCCCAAGAAGTTCCATTACTCAAAGTAATCGGTCACAACTGGACCGAAGAAGAGCTTGTGAAGATTGCAGAGGGTGATCCATTTAACCTAACGGGTGATATAAAATTCCACTGGAACAAGTTTACTGGCGACAAAGGAGTCGTTGACGCATTCGGGAATACACTGGAATTTTCTCCCGATGGCGGTTTTATGTTCAGTCGAAGTGCTTTCTCTCCACATGGAGCTAGCCAGTTGCCTTCATTCTCTAGTGTATGGGATCTCGGTGGTCTGCTAATCGACAAGGATACAGATCTTGGCATCGTTCCTTATGGTCCAAATATTGAGATCGTCCGGAACAGAGTGAGCGTATGCGAGACGGAAGTTTACGATGGCCAAGAGTACGTCCGGTCTCTGAAGGCAAGGTACTACGTGCTCTTCGACGGTTTAGTGTTAGGAAGTATCTCAGTGGAAGTTGGGCATGGGTCATTGTGTAAAATGATTTATGGATGTAGACGGATCGAGAAAGTAGGAACTATAAGGCTGGAGCTTAGTCCGATCGAGGCATTGGAGAGGCTGGCCTCCGACCCTATGGGAGGGCGACCCGATGGGTTCGTCGTGAACGAGGTTCTCTTGGGCTACTACAACCTCGGCTTGGCTTACCATCAAGACTATCTACCTCCCGCTTACATCTTCAAAGGAGTCTACGAAGGACAGCCTTTGGAAATAGTTGCTCTAGCGATAAACCCATCTTAACTTAAAATCCCCTTATTTTTTCACTTTTCCGCGTGATCGATCGATAATGGGGAGTTATCGAGTTTTTTGAATAAGTTTAATATTAGTTTAGCTCGCGTTAGAAGGAAGGCATCCGCCATCTTGCCAGAAACTCCATAAAAATCATCATTACTAAGAATGGTTTGCCTTCATGGGCCTCGTCTAGTTTTTCCTTATGAGTATCCTCCCGGAGGCAAGCACGTTCTGGACGTCCCAGCCCCCGCCATGTACTTTTCAAGCTCCTCCTCGTCGATGATCTTCGATCGTAGGAAAGAACGAGAATCGATCCAATACGAGAGAAAAGAGAGGATCCTTGAAGCCTTAGCGAAACTGATGGAGGAAGCAACGAAAGACAAAAATATCGATCGATTGGTGAGATGATTGTGGTAGATACTCTTCAGTGGGGGAGTCATCGGCCTCATCCGATCGATCAATCGAATCAAACAACAGATCAAAAATAAAGTATTTAACGGCTAAGGGCCGGTAGTTCAGTCTGGTATGAATGCCGCCTTCGCGTGAGAAATCAGAAAGAGGCGGAGGCCGCGGGTTCAAATCCCGCCCGGTCCACCAAATTAGCTTCAAACTATACTTAACGCATACGTGATTACCCGTAGCCTGAACCTTGCCTGTATTCGTCGATAATACTCGCAGACAAATAGGCTTCTCCACTCTAAAATTTCTGTTTTTAATAGTTTTTTACTCCTTCAACGTTTCTTGTCTCTGGCCTATTCTACAACATATGATCCGGAAGTAGATTCAGGCTCAGTCGTCACAGACGACCTCTATAAACAAGATTCTCTCAACAGGCTCAGGTATGCTCCCGGCTAATCTCAGAGAGATCCCAACAGATGCACGAGACCGAACAGTAAGAATTCTCTCCAACCTTAAACGAAAAGGGTGGGGCGGCGTTCTGGTCGTCGGCAAACCAAACGAGAGCATCCTGGGAGTGCCTGTTGGGATAGACAGGTTTGGGGTCTGCATGGTAGGTGGACTAATTTCAGGGGCCGCAATGATGGAGGCGGAAGTAAGCGTTGACACCTTCGCCCCCCACTGTCTAGTCCCAATCGGAGAGATGGAGCGAATATAACAGCGTTTTCACTTAAGAGAGAATTAATGATCCTTTAATATGGATCGATCGAATATACGCCGGCCGCCACGATAATTGGTGTAAATTCCGCAATTTATGAATGGACCCGTTCAAGAATAGCTGTGGTGGCTACTCCTTGTCAGGTTCACGGGATGTGGACAATGGAAACAAGTCCAAGGGGACATAGAAAAATATTCGATTCGTTACAGCTGATAATTGGGCTTTTCTGTTATGGAACCTACTCGTACAACGATTTGTTCATAAACTTCCTAGCAAAAGAGCACAATATTATTCCTTCAAGCATTAGTAAAATAGACTTAGACACTGAGAAATTGCGGGTATATGTAAATGGCGAGCTAAAATTGGAAGTTGATAGACACCAATTGAATAAATATCTTCGGAAATCATGTAAAAACTGTCATGACTTCACAAATAGGCTTTCAGATATATCCCTTGGAGGCGTAGGGTCGCCTGAAAAATGGACAACAGTATTGATTAGAACTCAAAAAGGACGAGAAATCTTTGATAATGCCGTTAAAGAAGGCTATATCAGAGCAAGGCAGCTTTCAACTGAAGAATTAGAAAAAATAAAGGGATTAGCCAAATTGAAGTTTAAACAGGGAGTAAATTGATTAATTTTTCATTCTCTTTATGAGAAACCTGTATTTTTAGCATTATGGCTTGAGCTATGTGGGTAAGTGCGCGTTGCGAATCGGGTTCTTTGTTTTGGTGTTCTCAAAAACTTGGGCGGCTCAGGCATATATACATAGGGATATCATACGCGAATTAGTTAGGATAGGCAATATCGTTTCAGTCTTACGTTAAATTCAGGCGATGTAAAGAGAAAGACAGTCTAACGAGCACTAGAAATTTAATAAAAAGCTTCATTTAAGATGGTGGACGGGCGGGGATTTGAACCCCGGACCTCGGCGATGCCAACGCCGCGATCATTCCAGACTGATCTACCCGCCCGAGAAAACCACGTAGCTGCCTTCTCTATTAAATTTTTCTCAAGGTTTGATTTTTAGGAAATTTAATAAGTGAAGATGAAATCTTTTAAAGTTTCAGAGGGCCGGTCGTCTAGTTTGGCTAGGACATCTGCCTGACGCGCAGAAGGTCGCAGGTTCAAGTCCTGCCCGGCCCACCAAGAAATGACTGCGGAGGCACGCCAACGTACGTCTATGATCGTTTTGTTGTTTAAGCGTTCTATTCACATTTCCTTTGTATCGAATACAATTTAAGGTTTATAAAGAATAGGCCTTTCTCATACGTAACCTATTTTCTATAGCCCCTCTATTTGTAGTCTAATATGTAGGATCTCTATTTTGAGGACGACTCCGATATTTATTGGTCTTTTGGACGGTTTTCGTTTTTCTCCTTTGGAAATCTCCTCGATAGGAGGTCGGAGATTAAGTCTCTTATCTCCTTTGTAACAGCGCTTTTAGACCTGTTCCCGTCCACTCTCACCATCAACCCTTCCTCTACGAGTTTCAAGTAAACTTCCCTCACCTTTCTCTGGATTGTGATTTTCTCCATAACAGACCTCTCCCTCCTTAATCTCGACGTAGCAACCCTAGGGGGCACATCGATGTATACGGAGAGGTCCGGCTCGATGGCAAATCTGTTTATCTCCCTGATCCAACCGAGATCTAGACCCGTGCCTCCCTGATAAGCTATGGAAGAGTAGACATATCTGTCAGAGACCACGATCTCCCCCCTCTTTAAGGCAGGTTCGACCTCGCGTTTTATGTGGTCGAGGCGGTCGGCGGCGAAGAGTAGAGCTTCAATGGCTGAGGAGACCCTGTTCTTCCTACGGAGGATGCACCTCCTTATGAGTTGCCCAATCTCCCCCTCACTGGGCTCCTTTGTGTACTTGACCTTGAAGCCCTTTCTTCGGAGCCAATTCACAAGAATGTGGGCCTGCGTTGTCTTCCCGCTGGCGTCTAAGCCCTCGATGCAGATGAACACGCCCTTCCTCTTCACGTTGGAAGCCTCTAAAGAAAATGCTGGAATTACCGTAAAATGGCTTTCTATTTCTCAGTCTGAAGCGATCAACTTATTATGCTGGTAGGAGATTCAGATTGAGTTGTGAGTCTGATGGCGCGTAGATTGTGGGGTGAAATAAAGGACCCCGTTCACGGCTACATATACATCACAGAGAATGAAAAGAAGATAATAGATACCTTCCCGGTTCAGCGGCTCCGGCGCCTAAAGCAACTTGCAGGATCAGAGTTTGTATACCCCGGCGCAAACCACACGAGGTTTGAGCATTCCGTTGGAGTAATGTACCTAGCAGGCTTTTTAACCAGAAATCCCAACCTTTCACCGCTCTTTTCTGAAGAGGAGGCGGAGACTGTCCGTATCGCGGCTCTTCTCCACGATGTAGGACACGGCCCCTTCTCCCACATTTTCGAACACCTACTGGTTAAGTTCCTCTCTAAGATACATGAGGATATGACTGTGTGGATCATTAGGGAGTCAGAACTGCGAGATGTAATCGAATCTTTAGGTTACGATTCTAAGGTTGTTTCTAAATTGTCCGTGGGCTCTCTCAAGCGTCCTGGAAGAGCCTTTATGGACCAGATCATCCAGAGCTCTGTAGATGTGGATAAACTAGACTTCGTGGTGAGGGACACCTACCATACTGGAGCAGAGTACGGATACGTCGACATCTTCCGCCTACTCCACACTTTAGACGTAATGAACGAGAACCTTGCGGTGGACGTCGGCGCCCTCTCCGCCCTAGAATCCCTCATGCTGGCGAGGATGGAACTCTTCAAAAGCATCTACTTCCACAGAACCTCTAGAGCCGTACAGTTAATGCTCGCTACAGCGATGGAGAAGGGGCGTGAAGAACTGGGATTACTAGATTTTGAGAGTCCGGGAGAGTACCTCCAAATGGATGATTACACTGTCTGGACCGCCTTGAAGAATTATGAGGGGACGAAAGAGTTCATCAAGAGGTTGGAGAGGCGTGATCTGATCAAGTGTTGTTATGATCGAACCTTCCATGTCAGGGATAAGGCTATCTCGAGTATTTTTAGTCGCAATGAGATACGTGATCAGATAAGGGACCAGATAGCTGAGAAGGCCGGGGTCTCTAGTGAGGACGTCTACCTCGATGTGCCGACTCTTCCTTCGGTTCCTTATAGTCATTCAGCTCTCCTAGAACCCATGGAGATACCTATATTCCATAGAGAAAGAGACGGAAAGAAGGTTCCACTTCGATTGGACGAAGTCTCAACGATCTTCGATGTTCTGAAGGGCTTCATAAACATACTGAGGGTCTACACGGAACCTAAATATCGGAGGAGGGTGGGAGAAGCCGCCGAGAAGTTACTTGGAAGCACACCCTCATCCATTAAGATATCTTACTAGATAACATAAAGGGGCTGCAGTTGAAAGTAGAGAAAATTCTCCGAGGAAGGCCTATAGTCCCAGGATATGTGAAGGGCAGAGCGTTGGTTTCTGCGAAGCCGATAAGTTTCTTGGGAGAAGTGGACGGTGAGACAGGCGTAATTGTGGGTGTGGGGCATGACTTGGAAGGGGAGAGTGTGAAGGGGAAGGTTCTCTGTTTTCCCAGTGGTCACGGCTCCACGGTGGGCAGTTATGTAATCTACAACTTAGCTAAGCGTGGTTTGGGACCAGCCGCCATAATAAACAAGACGGCGGATCCAGTCGTGGTCGTGGGAGCCATAATAGGGGAGGTGCCGATGATAGATAAGATCGACACGGCCAAAATAAAGACTGGAGACCTCGTTGAAGTAGACGCCCACAAAGGCGTAGTTAAAATCTTCAAGGAGAGACAGTGATGTATCTGACAAAGGAAGAGGAGAGGGTCTACGACGGCGAGCAGGGATGGGCTTATCAAATTGCCATGAAGATACTTGTCCGCCTAGGCGACCTCTTTGGCGCTGACCGTCTTATACCCATCGAAACAGCTCACCTTTCAGGTGTCTCCTACAAGACGACGGGAGATGCCGCCACAGATTTTCTGCAAGCCCTCGTTGACTCTAAAGGGCGAGTCAGAGTCAAGTCCACCACGAACCCTTCAGGTTTTGATGAAGAACGGATCGCTGAAATGAGAATTACGAGGGACAGAGTTTCGAAGCAGAGGAGGCTACTGGAACTCTACGGAAGGTTAGGTGCTGACCGAACCTTGACATGCACGCCCTACTATATACAAAAACCAAGAGAGAACGTTCATCTAGCTTGGGCGGAGTCTTCCGCAGTAGTCTATGCCAATTCCGTTTTAGGTTCGTTCACTAACAGAGAGGGAGCCCCAAGTGCTCTAGCAGCTGCTTTGATCGGTAAAACTCCCAACTGTGGTCTTCATAAAACTGAGAACCGAAAACCAACTTACGTGATTGACGTGGAAGCTGAACTTGAGAGCGCCGTTGACTATGGCCTCCTAGGCTTCACCTTGGGAAGCCTCCTTAGAAGCGAGGTTCCTCACATTCAAGGATTGAAGAGTCCCTCAGAGACTGGATTAAAGCACCTCGGAGCTGCTATGGCTTCAAGCGGAATGGCTTCCATGTTCACCTATAAAGAGCCTCCCGAAGAGGAAGGTCTAGAACGAATTGTAATCGACGAAGAGACCTTGAAGGAGACTCTGGAGGAGACCTCTTCATCTAGAGAAGATATAGACCTAGTCTATGTCGGTTGCCCCCACTGCTCGAGAATGGAACTAAGGACTGTTGCGCGTCTATTGGAGGGAAGGAAGGTTAGAAGAGGAGTCCAGTTGTGGGTCTGCACATCTAGGCACATTCGGGAACGAGAGGAAGAGTTGGTTAAGACTATTGAAGGGGCGGGAGGCATCGTTTTATGCGATACATGCGCGGTGGTTACTTGGCTCAGGGACTCCGGCATAGAAGCTCTCATGACGAACTCCGTTAAGACCGCGCATTATGCACCTAGCTTCAATAAAGTCGAAGTTAGACTCGCAACTCTCAAAGAATGCATAGAATTTGCCTCTGAGAAATAGTGTCGTTTCTATTCTAGAAGGGGCGGGATGCCTCTGTTAAAGAAGATTGTTGATAGTTACATGGAGGAAGTTACTGAATTAAGGGAGTACTGTGAAAGATGCCTTAGGACTGAGAGGTGGGGCGGAAGCGTAGTCTTAATGGTTGTTGATGCAGCCTTCACCTCGATA
>CAZOCN010000067.1:0-7364 GCA_964578315.1 uncultured Candidatus Bathyarchaeia archaeon | reverse complement strand
CTCTGAAAGAGTGAAATTGAGAATGGAGAGGGTGGAGGCTACCGTTAGAGACTTGAGTAAGAACCTCTCAGCGCTGGAACGGATTCTTATCGATAAATCTCCTAGAGAAGTTTACGAGATGGAGAAGAAGATAAGGAAGGCTTATGAGAAGTTGGAGAGGGAGATCTCGGAGGAGAAGATCGGTAGAGAGATGGTCCAGAACGTTAGATCTGACATGGAGAGTATGCTGGAGACTTTCGATTCCATCAATAAGCCTCGCAAGGAAAAGTTGAGAGAGATCCAGGACAAACTCGTTATTTTGAATACTAGATTCAAAGTTGGCGAGATAGCTATAGACGTCTACGAGAAGGAGAAACGTGAACTGGAGGATCAACTCGAGAAGGTTTGGACATAAAAGAATGGTCGTGGGCTTCAAATTCTTCCAGACATTTAGAGCTGACTGGAGATTCTCATGGAGTTCCATGTCCTAACAGAACTCTGTAATAGGTTAGAGTCCGAATCCAAACGGAACGTTATGATTGATTTTGTAGCGGGCTTCCTAAAGGAGCTTAATGACGAAGAGGTTGAGCCTGCCGTTTACATGCTCCTGGGACGAGTATTCCCACGATGGGATAAGCGAACCCTAGAGATCAGCTGGGGGCTGTTAAGGAAGATAATAAGAGAGATAACCCATGTAGATGAAAGGACCTTTCTTAAGGCCTTCGCTGAGAGTGGCGACATCGGAAAGACGGTAGAGACCATTTTTAAGAGAAGTAAACTGGAGAGGCAAGAAACCCTCTTCAAGGCCCCTCTTACCATATTGGAGGTAAGGCGATATCTAGAAGAGATAGCAGAAGCCTCCGGAGCTGGATCTAGAGAGAGGAAAGAGAGGCTTCTAAAGTCACTCTTGGGGAGGGCGTCCCCGGAGGACGCGAAGTACATAGCAAAGGTGATCCTTGGTGAAATGAGAACCGGCTTCAGTGAAGGTTTGATGGAGATGGCGATCTCTAAGGCCTTCCAGATACCCTTAGAGCTTGTTCAAAAGGCTAGCCTACTCATAGGCGACATCGGAGAAGTGGCTCAAAAGGCGAAAACTGGAGGGGAAGAAGCTGTTAGGAGAATCCGTTTCCGATTTTTCAGGCCTATGAAGCCCATGCTAGCTCAGAACGCCACGAGCCTAGAAGAGGTCCTCAAGGAGCATGGCGGTCAGACTGCTTTGGAATATAAACTTGACGGAGCGAGGATACAGATACACAAACTTAAGGGAGAGGTGAAGGTTTTCAGTAGGAGGCTTTCGGAGGTAACGTCTAGCCTGCCGGAAGTTGTAGAATTAGTGAGTAATGAGGTCCCTTCGAAGGAGGTGGTTCTTGAAGGAGAGGTCATCGCCGTCGGAGAAGCTGGTAACCCTCTCCCCTTCCAGCATCTGATGCGGAGATTCAGGAGAATCCAGAATATAGAAGAGATGACCAGAGCAATACCCATCCGACTCTACCTCTTCGACGTTCTATTCCTGAACGGAGAACTTCTCATTAACAAGGCCTATATGGAACGTCGTAGACTCCTCAGTGAAGTCTCTGGCGGAATAAATCTAACTAAACAGAAGATTGTAGATAACGTCTCAGAGGCTGAAGTTTTCTTTGATGAGGCTGTCTCTGAAGGACATGAGGGGCTCGTGGCAAAGAGGTTGGATAGCCCTTATATGCCCGGGATTAGAGGTAAGAACTGGTTCAAGATAAAGAGAACTCTAGAGCCCTTGGATTTGGTCATCGTAGCGGCTGAGTATGGTTATGGAAGGAGATACAGATGGCTCTCGGATTATTATCTAGCCGCTAGGGACCCAGAGACTAATGGCTTCTTGATTGTGGGGAAGACGTTCAAGGGACTCACAGATGAGGAGATTGAATGGGTGACTGAGAGGCTGAAGCGTCTCATTGTAAGGGAGGATGGGCGGAGGGTTATTGTGCAGCCCCGTATCGTCGTGGAGGTCGCTTACAATGAAATTCAGAGGAGCCCGAAATATAAGTGTGGTATGGCTCTACGTTTTGCACGTATAACGAGGATAAGGGACGATAAACCCGTTGAGGAAGCTGATCCTATCGATAGAGTACGGGAGATCTATGAACGCCAATTTAAGGAGAAGGCGAGATACCGTGAGGAAATCTGATCGGAACTCACTCTCCTATCACTTGGACTATCAAAGTTCTATGTCTAGGGCTGACGTCGGTTTCGATGAAGACTATCGACTGCCAAGTTCCAAGAGCCAACCTGCCATCTATTAATGGAACTGTCTTACTTGGGCAGAGAAAGATGGATCTGATATGAGAGTGGGCGTTAGAAGGATGCCTGTATCCCTTTCCCTTCGGTATGAGCCTCGATAGAGTCTCCCGTATATCCTCTAGAAGACTTGGTTCGTACTCCGTTAGAACTATAACCCCTGTGGCATGAGGAGCGAAGATATTGACTACACCACTCTTTAAACCAGAACGGTGAACGACCTCTTGGACCATCCGCGTTATGTTATAGAAGTTTATCTCACCCTTCGTCTCAAAGGATAACCGCTCCGTATAAATCAACATTGCTCACCAACCTTTTAGTTAGGCAAATTCCCTTATATAACAAGTTGGCTTAAACAAGATAACGCGGCAGAGGGAAAGTTCCACAGGAAATTTTTTGAACATGAGGTTCCCTCCTACGTCCTTCACAGCTATTAAGTGAGCAGAGATCACAAAGTAATACGTATGCCACCTTGATCACTAAACCTCACATTACGACCTCAATTTACTGTGTTTTTTGGACCGTTTTGCCCCCATTAAAAGCTTAAAATACAGTTAAGCAACTGTAAAAAAGGCTTCTAAAACCTTAACCACAAAGGAATTTTATTTCCTGTGGAGAAGTTTATGGATACATTCACCATTTTCTACACGGATTAGCCTGTGATTTTTGGCGGTTTTTCATCATCTCTACACACTTAACTAGAACCGTAATTGTTTCTAAGCGCCTCCAATTCCAGTTCGGAAGAAACATTTCTAATCATCGATCACCCAATTAACCCCTTTCCTTCCTCGAAGAGACTTCATCCATATAGCCAAGCTGATTCCTCAGATTCTCTGGCAAAGTCTCCTCATCCTTCTGCGAAAGAGACACCTACTTCTCCTTTATTTTGCACCTTTTACACAAGAAAATCATAGCAAAGAGAAGCTTTACTGTCCCTGCGTTTTACCAGTAAAATCAGACTTTTTTCTTTGCGGAAACTTTTCTGCAGAGAAAAATTTTTCACTAGGAAGGTAGATAAGTCGAGAGTAATAGAGAGACCGCCCAATTATTTTTCTTCTAAGCGCAAATTATTACACCATAAAGGTCGATATTCCGGCTAAAAGGCCTCTTCAGGCTATTCACTTCCCTCTAAAATTGGATCCCCCTTGAATAATAAAGAAACACTTTCTTTACACACTCAAGGTCGATAATTATCTACAACAAGAACAGCACATATTAGACTTCAAATAGAGGGGCTATAGAGACCAGTCAGCAAGAGGAGGAATACTTATTCTCTAGCCTTTATCGACGTGATTACGTCGATCTTGGTTATTATTCCCACAACCTTGCCTTTATCAACGACAAGGATTGCTGGTTTGCCATAAGAGAACAGAGAGAGAACTTCCCCTATACTGGCTGAGGGCGTGACTATAGGGAAAGCGTCCTCCATAACATCCAAAACCGGCTTGTCAAAAAGCGCGGCAGGATCCTTACTTCTAGATATCTCTCTTACCAAACTATTCTCCTGGACACTCCCAACTACTCGTCCATTATCAATAACCGGAAGCTGAGAGATGCCATATCGCTCCATCAACTCCACGGCCTTCCTTATAGTCTCCCTAGAACCTATAGAGATAACTGGAGAATGCATAACCTCTCTAACTGTTTTCATAGAAGCCGCGAGGGGTATGGCGTTCAAGATCCTCCTCAAGGTGGAAAGCCGCGGATCAACGGAGCCAACCTCAATTCTAGCAATAAGAGACTGACTCACACCAGCCAGCCTAGCCAATTCCTTTTGAGTTAAACCCGCTGCTAAACGTAACCGCTTCAAATCTTGAGGAGTAGGAATCTCGAGGGCCATAAAGGGAAAACTCCTTAAGGGGAGATTACTAATAGTAATATTCTAGAGGATAGATTTAAAGCTTTAAATTGTGGAAAGGGAGACTGTCTTTATGGTTTATGAATTTAACCTTCTAGTATCTTGTAGGTGGGGTGCCTCCGGGAGAGCTATCGCCGAAGCCAGGAAGATACTTAATATGCTAGGCGATGAAGAACCCGAAATAAGCAGAACTATAGCTCAGGGAATCATAGGCGTTAGAACAAAACTAGACCCCAGAGAAGTAACAGCTAAACTTCGCAGAGCCTTCTCAGAAGACCTTTTCATAGTTCGAGAAACCCTGAAATGGACCCCTATCGATACATGGACAATCTCCGAACTACCAGAAATGAAGAAAACTGTGGAAAAAATGGTGAAGAACATAAAGGAGAATGAAACTTGGCGGATGACCGTCGAAAAACGGAGATATACCAAATACCATAAAGCCGAAATCATTCAAACTCTAGCAGAAGTAGTAGATAGAAGAGTAGATCTAGAAAAACCTGACAAAATCCTTCTCATAGAGATAATAGGTAGAAATGCAGGAATCTCACTGCTTAGACCCGACGAGGTATTCTCGTCCACGAAACCCTATTAGAGTTCTATAAGAGATTGCTCATAGTTTACAACTACGTACTTCTTGCCTTTCTGGATTACCTTATGCCCCTCACCTTCTAAGAGCTCCTTCTGAGCTTCGACTCCACCGGGGTACTTAGGATTTATCACCCCACCAGTCTTTAGAGTACGCCAGTAAGGGGTAATATCCCTCTCACCTTGTTGTCTCCGCTCCTCCGCAGCGTTGGCGGCAATCCAAGCAAAAATACCTGTTGTCATAGGACAAGCAATAGCCGCATTATGCTTCCTTGCTAGGGCAGCGCGGATTTCATTTATGGTGACAAGTTTACCTTTCGGCACCTTCCTCATCAGGGCATCTACCTCCATCGGCGCGGGGATAACCATAGTGCCTGCGCCCCATCTTTTGGTCATTTTTCCAGAGATCTCCTCCACCCTCGGCAGTCCCTTATTATCCGCCAATTTCTCGACCCAACTCTTCTTTTTTGTTGGCATAACTCTAACACATCCTACAAAATTATACGCTGCACCCCCTATTAATAATAATTTTTAATTGGGTAATAAAAAGATCACCGCGGATTCTAGAAGGTTTCGTGGTGTATGACCTCTTCTAGCGATCTTCTGCGCCTCCCACTTGGCTTCTCAGAAGGACGCCCTATAGGAATGATAGCTACCGGCCTAATGCCCTTCGGTGTCTTCACCACCTCGCGCACTTCATCCTCATTAAAAGCACCGACCCAACAAGCACCATATCCCAGGGCATAGACAGCTAATAGCAGATTCTCAATTGCAGCAGCCGTATCCTGTATACAGTACAGGTTTACACCCCGCCATCCGTATCCCAAACCTGACATATTTTCATTAGCGCAAACAACTAGAACCACTGGAGCCTCAGCTATAAACATTTGACGAAGAGCGGCAACAGCCAGCTTCCTTTTTCTCTCAAAGTCCCTAACAACCACGAACTCCCAAGGTTGGATATTCCCCGCCGAGGGAGCCAAAGTCGCAGCTTCTATCATCTTTAGAACCATTTCATCAGATACGTCCTCTTTCGTAAACGCCCTGATGCTACGCCTCCCTTTTATAGCCTCAAAAACATCAACTTTAAACATAGAATAAGAGACACGTACCACAGAAAAATAATTTTAGGTCGGTTACACCTTTCTTAGATTCATTCGCTAATTAACAGTTGTGCAATTAAGACCATCGAGATGAAGGATAAGCCGTCCAATATGAAGGTTAGTCTCATTCCGAAGAGGGAGGCTACCCATCCAGAGAGAGCAGCTCCGAACATAGTGCCTAATCCAACTCCCATCTCAGAGAGCGCTATATCTCTCGCCCTCTCTGATGTAGTGGCGTGATCCGCGGCGATCTTGAGCCTAGCGGGTGTTAGGATACCAAGCATCACACCGAAGAGTCCGTATAGAACCCCGACGTGAATTGAATTTGTTGCAGCACTTATTAAGCTGACGAAGAGAGCGGATAATATGCTGCTGAGGACGTAGAGTCTCTTAGAAGAATAGTTATCGAAGAGACGACCTATCGAGAATGCTGGAATGACAGAACCTAGCCATCCCAGACTGATTATCAAACCTATAAAGGACTGGTCAGCCTTCAAACTAGATTGCAGAAATAAGGGAAGGATGTAAACTTCCGCAACTCCATAACCGAAACCTTGAAATGCATTAGCAACCAAAAGAGCTTTAAGATTCCTATTCAACCTCGTTACGTCGAGTACTTTTCTGAAATTTATGGAGCTTAACCTCTTCGTGAAAGGCACGTCTTTTAAAAGGAGACTCGTGACCAAACCTACTGCTGAGAGGATGAAACAGAATATGAAGAGCCAGAAGTAACCGATGCTTAATATGAGTAGTCCGGAGATTAGCATGCCGAAGGATAAAGCCCCACAGTATAAACCGACGTATCGACCCAACATTCGACCCCGTTCTTTGGTCGAGGTAACATCGATAATCAAAGGAATGGACACGCTCTCCCTCATAGCCTGAGATACGTAATCCAAAATATTCAGAACCGTAAATCCGATGACATTCCTACATAAGGAGTAGAATAGATACGCAACACTTACAATACCAAAAGAGGAGGTAAAGTATCCTTTACGTCCTACCATATCGGAGTGTGCGCCTATCAAGACTCTTAATACAGGAAATATCAGCGGTGCCAATGCGAAGACTAGACCCATGCCGACCAAGGATACACCGATATAGTCGAGGTAGAGCGGAAGCGAGATCATAATGATGCCTCTTGAGACATAAACCAAGGATAACGCGAATAGTATGATAAACACTCGATGTTTCGTTAGGAATATCCCCCGCTCTCCTCCTAGCATACGTTTAACCCAGTTAAGGATAAAAAGAATTGTCGATTACCAGAATAAAAAGAAATCACCGCAAAATTCAAAACCTACGAAAAATTAATACTTAATGATGATGAGAAGGGAGAGTCATCTGAGCCAGAAGGCTGTGATCGAAACTCGACGGGCGAACTGAGAGACCTTCTCAATCTCCTATTTAAGGACTTTAAAAATGATGATGACAAATTTTATTAGTAACTTCCTCGTCGTTTTCATATTCTCATAGGAAAGGAAAATCGCAAGTAAAGATTGTGAAGAGGGATATGTTTGCGAAAGTCGAGAGAAAAGACGCAAGAGATGCTGGAATCCTTT
>CAZOCN010000066.1:0-7413 GCA_964578315.1 uncultured Candidatus Bathyarchaeia archaeon | reverse complement strand
AAATAAGGTTACAGTTATCAAACGATATGAAACAATCTCTAAGCAGATTGAACCTTTATACGCTTCACATCTCCTTTCTGAACTGAGAAGACATAAGGTTAAGATCATGTTTAAAGTTAAAGTTAGGGAAATTAAGCCTTCTCAGGTTATTGTGGAAAACCATAATGGAAGAACGATCAGTATTCCATCAGATTGGGTTATTCTGGCACGTGGATTAAAATCTTCCGATGCGATCGTTCAAGAACTTGAAGGGTATAACATGTACTCTGTCGGAGACTGCTTGCAGCCTAGGAGAATATTCAACGCGATTTTTGAAGGTTTTATAACCGCACAGCAGATATGATTTGGCGATTAATAATTGATGGAGCCTCATCGATTCTTCTAGAGTGGGCCTCGATAATATTTTGTTGCCGGACACCCAACACATTTCTTATCTTTATATCTTATGCAAGACTTACAGCTAACGTTGCAGGGTGCGATTTCCATATTTTTTGTTGCGAGGTTGATCCGCATCCTCAAGAAGGGCGAATAGTGGATGCTGCCTATCGGATAGAACTCAGTTCGTCTAACGCCAGGCATACATCTCAAAGAGCATTTTTCCATAGATTCGCTTTCTAGGGTTTCCCTATCTTCTGCGATAACTAACGCCGCCAAATTATAACCAGCAAGTAATGTAAATAAATTTATTATTCTTGGGCATTCCTTGAAGCGTTCAAGACACTTACTAAGTGCTTCTTGACTTTCAAGTTCAAGTAGAATTAAGGCCGCCTGAAAGTTCAAATTCTCTATGTTAATCCCCGCAGATATCTCAATTAGTTTTTTAGAAAGCAGCTTCTCCACTCTTCTCTTTACACCCATTAGAGTGTAGCCTACTGTATCACCTAATTTTTTGTAGGAGGTTCTTCCATTTTTGAGTAGTTTTGAGATTATCTTTTTATCTATGTCGTCCATGTCCAAATCCGTTCGATTGTTTATTTTATAACCATAAAATTTAAATTTAGTATATTATTTAAACCTTACCTTCGATAGATTCGGATGGTAAAAAATGTTTGAACTGATGATCACTGTCATGGCATTAGTTGGCTCATTAGTTGGATTAGTTAGTTCGTTCTTCGGGGTTGGAGCCTGTTTCATAATGGTTCCAGTAATGATGTATTGCTTCGAAACATTCATGAATGCACCACCCTATATCTCACCTCTTCTAGCTTTCGGAACTAATATGGCAATTGTGGTCCCCACAGCGCTCAGCGGTGTTCTGAGGCACAAGAAAGAGTTAAAGAGGAAGGGCGCACACTTCCCTACTAAGCATTACCTCAGCTTTGCTGTCCCGGTAGGTTTTGGAAGTCTCACCGGAGCCATCTTCGCTTTCATTTTCTTCACTTCTTTTCGTGCTTACGCGGGAATAATTCTTAAAACAATTTTTGGAGTTTTCTGCCTCATCGGGGCGTATAGGTTTATGAAGGCGAAACCAATTCCCATAAGCAAAATTTCTAAGGTATCCATACCTAAGTTTGCTGGGAGCGGCTATCTCTCCGGGATACTAGCCCACTTCATAGGGATAGGCGGCGGAATAGTTTATATGCCGGTATTGAACACGATTCTGCGTATTCCTGTACATATTGCGGTATCTGTATCTCTTGCAACGATGGTAATCGGGTCTTCGATAGGCAGCTTATCTTTCATAATTTTGGGATATATCGATCAATTACGGCATCCTTTGGATTATCCATCATTCTCCTTCGGTTGGTTCAATTTGATAGCTTTCCTAGGAATAGGCATAGCCAGCGTAATCTTCGCGCAGATCGGTCCTAGACTAGCCCATCGAACAACCCCAAGCAGATTTAAGATGCTACTCGCAATCGTCTACGCCTATATTGGAGTAAGGTTGGTTACAAACGGAGTTCTCCAGTTACTGGGGATGCCATCTATCATTCCTTAAGTGGGGAAACTAGAGGGAGGAGCCTACTCTCTCACGATTGATTAGGAGGAATTTCTTTCCCGTCCTTATTCAGCTTGACCTGACCGATGTAAATGCCTCCAACTTTCTGATTTACGGGTGTATAAACCTTCACGCTCTTCCTTTCAAGGTCAATTGAACATAGAATGCCGAGTCCTAGGAGTACTCCCTTTTCATCTTCAAGTCCCACGAGGAGGCCTTTCTCCATATTCCTACGCTCTAAATTGGTCTCCGTGAGGGGCCCGAGCGAGTTCCCTATTTTTACACAGTTAAGAAAGTAAGTCCTAACCTTAGCATCCTTCAAGTATTTCCTGTAGGCTAACCCACGGAGAGCCCGCCTCATCTCCTGGCTCCGTTTCCTTATAATCGTTGGAGACTCGATAACAAAGGTTCTCCAACTCTTCATTCTCTTAAGTAGAGGCTCCAATTCATCACCTTCTTGGAGTACTACAACCGCGCTGGGAGCCAGCGACTCAACAATTTGACTTTTGTAGTCTATGGCTTCTTCTCCTTCAATCCAGCCATCCGTGTTAATGATTAGGAGGTTTACATTCATCTCGGAGCTTTTCTCCTTTAAGGTCTTAAAGGCGTTCAGAGATGCGTTGAGGGCTCTAGAAGGGGAGGTCGCTCCCACGAAGATTATATTTTCAGCGTATATACCGTAAAGGTCAACAACGGGCTCTTTTAATCTGGCTAGACCTATAGTTGCTGGAGGACCTATATCAGATTGACCTACATCTCCATCGATGATTGCTACTCTCCGCTTCTCCTCCAGTCCTCGATTCGCGAGGTAAGTGCAGAAACCCGTTTTACCTGAATCGACACCACCTATTACAAGGATTGACAGGGGCTTCTTTGAATGTAGAAGGGTCTCTACTGTATCCTTCCAGGATTTAGGAATAGCGCTCCCCTCTACCTCTAGATAGGATGAAGACTCGCTTAGTGCCAACTCAAATACTGCGTCCCTTAAGACCTCGAAGGGTAGGCGTTTACCAGTTCTCACTATTATTTTAGAGTCTACTTTGAGGCGTGCTCCAAAAACCGTAACCGAACCCGACAGTAGGCTAACTGATGCTGGACCATCAACGAGCAGGGTCTTTCCTTTCTTTACGTTGAGCCTCATCGAGATTCACTTCTAATCCGAGCAGTTTCTTTCCCGGCTATTTTCAATTAAAAGTGATAGGGGGATATAGATTATGGCGGTCAGAGGCAAGTCTTCACCTCTATGACTTCTTTAAAGCTCTCGGGATTCTTTGGCGTTATGATGTAATTCCCGAGTCTAGTCTTTATCAGAAGGCCGTCCTTAAAGTTGGTTATGGCTAAGAAGGCCCTTCCGAGACCTGGAATCTGGTAATATCCACCATGGAAGCTAGCACCGAAGAGCCTTATACCGAAGGGTATCAGGGTTCTCTCGATGGATTCCACTGTCTTTAGAGGTATTATTTTCTCTCCGCCGATTAGTCTAGTAGTTTTTATGACGAGATTGTCCTGTGTTAGAAGGTATCTAGTTTGATACAGAGACCTTAACAGGAGGAGCATAACAACCTCCACGATACTTAATGTGACTACAGCTAAGATTCCAAGCGTTCCCATAGGTGTGGAGACGCCTAAATAGATGAAGAGAGCCATCAATACTGCTATCAGAGCAGCTAGGACCTCGTACATCCGCGCTATAAACTTCGAAACCTCAGGTTTATTCACGATATCTGCCATTCTCAACCCTAAATTAAAGAAGGAGACTGAAGGGAATAAAGGCTTTACCTCCATTAAATCCTCAGACAAACTAATTATTATAAACGACTCATTGAAATTCTGTTTCTCTAAAACGAAGACTCATAAACGGTCAAGAATTTAGAGGCCAAACAAGGATTTAGCTGCTAAATTACTTAGATTAATGAAGGGACTGGGATACAAACCGATTATCAAAGAGGCTAAGGCTAATATGACCATTGGAATTAACATGAGAGCTGGCGCTTCACTAACGCCCCTAACTTTCTCGGAGGGAGTTGACCAGACGATTAATTTTATCAACCGCAGGTAATATGCGAATCCAATTAGAAGGTTGATTAACATAGGCACAGTGAAGATAAGCATGTTGGCGTAAACTCCAGCGTAAATTATCATCAATTCACTTACGAAGCCATTCAAGGGAGGGACGCCGGAGATCGCTAGAGAGGCTATAACGAAAGTGATAGTTGTTATCGGCATCTTATGTCCTATTCCCTTAAGCTCTTTCAGGCTCCTTGTCCCAGTCTTATAGACGAAGACTCCAGCACAGAGGAAGAGAAGCCCCTTTGTTATCGCATGGTTCATAATATGCATTAATCCAGCTGTTAATCCATAGGAGGAAGCCGTTGAAAACGCGAAGACAATGTAACCGATCTGAGCGATACTACTGTACGCTAATAGCCTTTTTATGTCTCCTTGTAACAATGCCGCAAGGTTACCGAAGGTCATTGTTAGAATAGATAAAATAGCCAACATCGTCTGCCAAGAGAATTGTGTTGGAAGGAAAACCATGAAGAGGCTCCTAATAATTGCATAGACACCTACTTTTATAACAATCCCTGAAAGCAACGCACTAATTGAACTTGGGGCTGCCGGGTGAGCATCTGGAAGCCACATATGAAACGGAAATATTGCGGCTTTCACCCCAAGACCAGCTACAATGAAAACGACACTTAGGTAGCTCCAAACATTTGGAGGACAATTTAATAAAACAGATAGCTGAGCGAAGTTTAGAGTTCCAGTTAAACCGTACAGAAGCGACATCCCGAATAGTAAGGTAGCGCTTCCGGCGGAGCTCATGACGAGATATTTTAGACCTGCTTCTACAGCTTCCCATTTGTGTTTTCTGAAAGCAACCAACACATAGGATGGGATGCACATTAGTTCCCAGAAGACGAATAAGGTGAAGAAGTCGCCCGCAAAGACAACGCCTACCATGCCACTGAGCATAGCTAACAGGAGAGTATAGTAGAGAGGCAGACCTGTGTCTCGTTCCATATACTTTATCGAGTAAACGGTTACCAGAAGACCTAACGCAACGAAAATTGAAGACATGAAGATACTTAAAGCGTCTATTCTCAAGCACGCTTCTAAAATCCCCGCTTCAAACGGAACTATTACAGGAGCTGAAAGAACTTGATCGAACATACTGTAAAGAGCGAATCCTGAAGTAGCCAGCCCTATCGCTGAATAGACTCCAGAGAGACTTCGCATATGAAGTTTTTCCGCTATCCAACCTACGAAGGGCGCGGTTATAGTAAAGATCAGTAGTATGTCAATTGGCAGGGTGAACATTCAGAGAAGACCTCCTTGGAAAATCAAGAGGATTAAGAGTAAAATTCCTAATGTGAATGTGAGCATGTTAATGTTTAAAATTCCGGTCTGAATCTTTCTAACTCTATCAGAGATAAAGGATATGCCGTTTAAAAACACATAATTGTAGACTGCGTCGAAATAGTAGCCCTTCGTTAATAGTTTATAGATTATACGAGTGATGGGCCCCTTAGTGAAGCGTTCCGGCGGGATACTTTTCTTCACGTAGATCATATACGCGGGTAGTCCGCCGATTAATAATGCGAGAATCGAGAAGGTTAAGGGAACTATTTCGACTTTTATGAGGGAGACGCTCATGTTTGTCGGCGACATCTGAGACATCAGATGTGCAAACGGTGTCTGTAAGAAACCAGAGATTATACAGGCTGAGGCTAGAATTACTAGTGGGACGACCATTACTTTAGGCGCCTCATGCAACTTTTTACCCTTAAGGAAGGGAGATTCTTCGCCTAGGAACGTTAGGGCGGTCATTCTTATGGTGTATGCGAAGGTTATGATCGCGGTTACCGTACCAACGGAGAAGAGTAGGTATCCTGTATAACCTCCCGAATTATAGCTCGCGGCTAATATGAGGTCTTTGCTCCAGAAACCATTAAAGGGTGGAACTGCCGAGAGGGACAAAGCTCCGACGATGAAAGTTAGGAAGGTTACGGGCATATAACGCTTTAATCCACCCATGTTACGCATATCACGAGTTCCTGTAATGTGTATCACTACTCCAACGCAGAGGAAGAGCAATGCTTTGAAGAATGCATGGCTCATGAGGTGAAATTGGCTTGAGAACCATCCTTCTACGGTTCCTAATCCTAATGCGAAAATCATGTATCCAATCTGACTTATAGTGGAGTAGGCTAGTACCCGTTTGATGTCAAAGCTGACCAGAGCCATCGTGGCAGCCATAAGGGAGGTTATCACACCGACTCCAGCGACTATTGGGAGGTGGTTTTGGAAGGAAGAGAAGATAGTAGCCGTTCGGGCAACGAGGTATACCCCAGCCTTAACCATAGTTGCGGAGTGTATTAGAGCACTTACTGTTGTAGGACCTTCCATGGCGTCGGGAAGCCAAACGAATAATGGAACCTGAGCTGATTTCCCAACAGCGCCGCCAAACATCAGTAGTAGTATAGTCATAAGTGAGGAGGCGCTTAAGAAGCCTAACGTTACGTCATTTCTAACGTCCAGAAATCCGAGTTTCCCGGTGTTAAGGAATAGGATGAGAATTGCAAGCAGTAAACAGAGGTCTCCAACTCGTGTTACTAGGAACGCTTTCATTCCAGCTTTAACTGCTTCTGGACGCTTATACCAGAAACCTATCAAAGCATATGAACACAAACCTACTATTTCCCAGAAAATGTAGAGCTGCAGAAAATTATCTGCCATAACTAGCCCTACCATTCCACTTGTGAAGAGTAACATGAAGAAGTAATAACGTGTCAGTCCTTCTTCCTTTGCCATATATCCGATAGAATAGAGTAAGATGAGGGTGCTGATGCAGGAGACTATGCTTGCCATGAACACGCTTAAAGAATCCACTAGAACACCAGCGGATAAGTTGAAGAAGGGAATCCATGGAATCTGGATATCCACTGAATAACCATTGTATACGTCTGGCAACATGGATAATGTGAAAACCGATGATACAGTAACGAAGAGGAAACCCGACCAGTCTCGGAGTTTTCCGTTAACTTTCGCTAGGATAGGCATCAACAAGCTACCGGTGAGGGGAATAATCCAAGCAAGCCACGGCGAATATGGGAGCATCTCTTATCCCCTCAAGCGCTTAAGTTCGCGGACATCCAGAGTTCCATAATGCCTATAAACGTAAATAACTATGACCAAGCCTACAGCGCTTACACATCCAGCTAATGCTATGGATAAAATCACAATAGAATGGGCGAAAGGGTCTGTAAATCCGGGTTTCCAATAAGTTGAAAAAACTATGAAATTGAGGTTAGCGGCGTTTATTAGGATCTCTATTCCCAATATGAGGCGGATTATGTTACGTTTTGTAGTTAAACAGTAAATTCCAATGAGGTATAACGCGATTGTACACGCAAGGAAGTAGGAAAGATTGATCAACTCTCGTCTCCTTCCTTCTTCTTTTCAACTCTTAG
>CAZOCN010000065.1:0-7490 GCA_964578315.1 uncultured Candidatus Bathyarchaeia archaeon | reverse complement strand
GGGCCTGGTGGACGAAAACAACCGAGTGAACTTCTACGATGGGAAGGTGAGGGTCGTCGATCCGAAGGGTGAAGAGTTCGTTAAGTTCGCACCCTCAGAGTATCTCGACATAATAGAGGAGCATGTAGAACCCTGGACCTACGTGAAATTCCCATACCTCAAGAAGATTGGTTGGAAGGGACTTGTGGATGGACCGGAGAGCGGTATTTACCGGGTTGGTCCCCTGGGGAGATTGAATGCCGCAGATGGTATGGCGACGCCCTTAGCACAGGAAGCCTATGAGATTATGTATAAAACTCTCGGAGGAAAACCAGTCCATAATACCTTGGCCTTCCACTGGGCCCGGCTAATAGAGCTTATGTACGCCTCAGAGAGGGCGTTAGAGCTTGTGACAGATCCAGAGATCACCCGTAAGGATATCCGTAACCCACCTGGAAAGCCAGGTGAAGGCGTAGGCATCATAGAAGCCGCGAGGGGAACGCTGATTCATCATTACCAGCTTGACGAGAAAGCCCTTGCCAAGAAGGTAAACTTGATCGTTGCAACTACAAATAATGCCGGAGCTATATGTATGTCTATACGCGACGCTGCGAAAGGCTTAATAAAGAAGGGAGAAGTCAGCGATGGCCTATTAAATATGGTAGAGATGGCCTTCAGAGCCTACGATCCATGCTTCGCCTGTGCGACACATTTCGCTATTGGAGAGATGCCCCTTGAAGTTAAGATATATGATGCGAATAAAGGTCTGCTGAAGACCATCAGGAGGTGCTGATGAATGGAAGATGTTAAAGTTGGGGTCTTTCTTTCCGACTGCGGAGGACAGCTCTCTAAGGTTTTGGATTACGACGCATTAGTCTCCTATGTTAAGGAGATACCCGGCGTATCATTGGTGAAGAGAGGAGGCGAGTTCTCCCATGAAGAAGGTTTCAACGCCATAAAGGAGGCTATCCAGAGGGGGGAGATAAACCGCGTCGTGGTAGCCGAAGGCGCCTTGAAATTGGCTGAGGTAAGGATACTCCAAGCCGTGAAGGAGGCAGGTTTGAACCCCTACTTGGCGGAGATAGTGGATCTCAGAGAGCACTGTGCTTGGCCACACCGAAGTCAACCTAAAAAGGCAACGGAAAAGGCGAAGGCGATGCTCCTAGCAGCGATTGAACGAGCTAAGCTCTTAAAACCAATAGAAAAAGCTGAATTTCCAGTAGAGCAATCCGCCCTCGTTGTAGGTGGAGGTTTAGCGGGGATCCAATCAGCGATAGATCTGGCGGATATGGGCTTCAAGGTTTATCTAGTAGAGAAAGAACCCTTCCTTGGAGGCATATCTGCGAAGGCTGGAAGGTTCTTCCCCACAGATGATTGTGCCATGTGCGTGCAATCGCCCTCCTGCGATTTGAAAGGTGTAACTAATACCTCTCGGAAGTGTTTATACCGATCCGGCTTCAGCGAGATACCGAACCTCACTATCTACACAAACGCTAAAGTCGTAGAAGTTGAGGGGGACCCTGGAAGTTACACTATTACGGTAGAGAAGAAACCTCGGTATGTAGATGAGACAAGATGTATGCTCTGTGGCCTCTGCGCGGAGGCCTGTCCAGTAGAGACACCCGATCTGTTTAATGCTGGATTAACTACACGTAAGGCCATATACACTAACTTCACCAACGTCTACCCTCCAGCGTACGTGATAGACGAGTCCCTCTGTAAATTCCATGATTGTGCCAAATGCGTAGACGTCTGTCCAACGAAAGCCATAGACCTCGATAAAAAAAGTGAAAAGGTCACTTTCAACGTAGGCACTATCATAGTAGCTACTGGTTTTGAAGAGTTTGATCCGAGTGTGATCAAGGAGTACAAGTATGGTGTTTATCCGGATGTCGTTACGCAGTTGGAATTAGCGAGAATGACTGATCCCTTCGGTCCAACATCAGGAAAGGTGATAAGACCCTCGAACCGTGAGAGAGCGAAGACTATAGTGATGATACAGTGTGTAGGCTCCAGGGACAAGAGGTACAACCTATACTGTTCGAGTATATGTTGTATGATAGCCTTGAAGCATGCGTTGATGATAAAAGAGGTTGATCCGGAAGCTGAGATATACATCTGCTACATCGACATTAGAACTACTGGAAGGGGTCATGAAGATTATTACGAAAGAGCGAGGGAGGCGGGTATAAAATTCGTTAAGGGTAGACCGACTGAGATAATTCGAGATCCTGAAAGTGGGAAGTTAGTAGTGGATGTTGAGGATGCTCTCTCGGGTGACTTCTTGGGAATTGAAGCTGACTTGGTTGTGTTATCTACTGCTTTCGTTCCCTCTAAAACTGCAAAGGAACTAGCTGAAATTATTGGATTAGAAATGGATGAGGACGGCTTCTTTAAGGAGTACAATTCGAAGTTGAGGCCAACTGAAACCAAACTTAGAGGGGTCTATATCTGCGGAGGAGCCGCATTCCCGAAGGATGCTCCAACAACCTCGTTACATGCCCATTCAGCTTCTATTAAGGCCGCAAAGTTCATGTCTACGGGTAAGATAGTTAAAGATTTACGAGTCGCCGTAATTGATACACAATACTGTGGTGACTGCGAATTCTGTCCGGTTGTATGTCCTTACGGTGCTATAACCCATGTCGAGGAAGAAGAGGGACACGGCGTGGAGAGCATCTCTGAACTTAAATGCGAAGGATGTGGCCTCTGCGTTGGTACATGCCCACTTAATGCCATAGAGCTGCGCCATTACACAGAAGCCCAGTTACTCGCCCAGATAAGAGCGCTCTCCTCAAAAATTGATTCATCCGACCCAGTGGTTTTGGCCATCTGCTGCGCTGAATGTGGGCATACAGCTGTGGACTCATCGGGGATGGCGATGATGGAGTATCCACCTAATGTAAGAGTTATGAGAGTGCCATGCACAGGTATTCTTAAGGTCCATCATTACTTCGAGGCCTTTAAATCCGGTGCCGACGCTGTTATGGTCGTAGGTTGTAAACCAGAGGGCTGTCACTATGAGGAAGGTAGCGTAAAAGCGAAGCAGAAGGTTACTCTAGCTAAGAGACTATTAGAGGGTTATGGTATAGCGCCGGAGAGACTAGAAATGTTTAATATGGTGATGATCGAAGGAAATCTCTTCGTAGAAGCTGCAAAGATGATGACCGAGAGAGTTGAAAAACTAGGTTCCCTAAAAAACATATTAACCATTTAGTGGAGGTGTAAAGAAAAGATGGAAACGCAACAATCCATAATTAAAACTCCTAGGAGAGTCAATCCAGCGTTCTCGAAAGAAGTAAAGAAACGTTTCGGCGGTGAAACTCTGACGCTTTGTTATCAATGTGGTACCTGTGCAAGTAGTTGTCCGGTGGCGAAGATCACTGATCGTTTCAATCCTCGTAAGCTCATCAAGTTAACGCAGCTAGGTGCAAGGAAGGAGATAATCTCTGGAGAAGCTCTATGGCTCTGCTGCTCTTGTTATAACTGCGTGGAAAGATGTCCTCAAGGAGTTGAAATAGCCGACTTAATATTCACTCTTAGAAATATTGCCTTGGAGGAAGGATACATACCAACGATCTACTCCGAATTCATTAAGGCTTTGAGCAAGAATGGACGTTTAGTAGAAATCTCCCGTTTCATGATGAAAACTCGTGAAAAATACGGATTACCGGAGCTCAAGCCAGCTGGACTTGATGCCATAAAGAGAATCCTCGAATCAACCACGTTTGATAAAGTTGCCGAAAAGGTGGTGGAGGAATAGGATAATGACGAAGTATGCTATATTTCTAGGCTGTACGATACCTGCCCGTCAACCATCTTATGAGTTATCTGCTAGAAAGGCCCTTGAGAAGTTGGGAGTGGAGCTCGTAGACTTGGATAATATGACGTGCTGTGCACCGCCCCCTATAGAGTCGGTTGCTACAGAGACCAGCATAGCTATAGCTGCCTACAATATCTCCTTAGCGGAGGAGGCAGATCTGGATGTAATCACACTCTGTAGCGGATGCTTCCAATCACTAGCCAAAGCAAATAAACTACTGAAGAAGGAGGCGCATATCCGGGAGAAGGTGAATGAAGTATTATCGAAGGCGGGAAAAGAGTTCAAAGGAAACCATGAAGTGAAACACTACTTGCAGGTTCTAAAGGAAGATGTAGGCATAGAGAAGATAAAGAAGGAGATATCTAAACCCTTCAACGAACTAAAGGTTGCCTCTTTCTATGGCTGCCATCTTCTCAGGCCAAGCTCTCTCCTCCAATTAGATGATGCTGAGGCACCGCGTATTCTAGACGATCTAGTTGAAGCCACGGGAGCAGAGAGTATAGAGTACATGGATAAACTGAAGTGCTGTGGAGGCCTCCTAAGAGGATATTCTGACGATCTAGCCCTTCATCTTGGGAGGGACAAGATAATAAACGCCTCTAAGGCTGGAAGCGATTGCGTCGTGACTGTCTGTCCCTTCTGTTTCGTCGCTTTAGATATAGGTCAATTGCAGATTCGGTCGAAGTTCAAAGAAACTTACGATCTACCGATACTTCACTACACCGAACTCCTAAGCCTAGCCTTAGGGATAGCTCCAGAAGAATTAGCACTTAGAACTCATAAGGTAAAGGTTGAGCCCCTACTCGCTAAAATGGGTCTATAATCGAAACCTTATTCCACACAAACAGCCTCCTTTTTTAATTTTAAATTAAGTTACAGAATTTCTGCTAAGCTTTTTGGAAAAACTAAAAAACACTGATCGCGCTAATTAATATGTTATTTACTTCTATGTGGAAGGGGGCACTTTGAGGGTAGTTGAAGCTATGAAGAGGGATGTGGCTGTAGTTGATGTGGGCGTCTCTGTGGCTGAAGCGTCTAAAATTATGCGAGAGAAGTTTCAAGGGTGCGCTGTTATTATGAAGAAGGGCAAACCTGTGGGAATGGTGACGGAGAGGGATGTGACCTGGAAAGTTGCAGGTGAGTGTCTTGACCCTAGAAAGGTGAAGGTGGAAGAGATCATGTCTACTCCCCTTATCACAATAGATCCTGACTCAGATCTAATTGAGGCTTCAAGGCTCATGTGTAAACATAGGATCCGAAGATTAGCTGTCACTAGACATGGCATCTTATATGGTGTTTTAACGGCGGCTGATATCGCTAGGAACCTAGAAGGTTACATGGAGAGTGAAGTACGGAAGATCATACGCAGCGCTTTCTTCTTATCGACAGACTTCAGATGACACCTTCAGTGGAATATAAAGTGAAACTTTTAATCTGCTCTCCTGTAATATTCGTGAGGAAGAGCTTTTGAGTTATGAGCTTTGGGTTGAAAAGTATCGTCCAAGGACTCTGAGTGACATCATAAACCAGAAGGAGATAGTCGAGCGCCTAAGAGGGTTCGTTAGGGCGAAGAATGTCCCTCACTGTATCTTCGCGGGTCCACCAGGCACTGGAAAGACGACAGCTGCACTCTGCCTCGCTCACGACCTTTACGGAGTAGGATATAGGGATAGATTGATGGAGTTAAACGCTAGTGATGAGAGAGGAATAAACGTTGTTCGAGAGACTGTTAAGACCTTCGCTAGAGTGAGAGCCTTAGGGGAGATACCCTTCAAGATCCTAATCTTGGATGAAGCAGATAACATGACAGCTGACGCCCAGCAGGCGCTTAGGAGAACTATGGAGCGTTTCACCGAAACCTGCCGTTTCATTCTAATCGCGAATTATAGCGGAAAAATCATAGAGCCTATACAGTCCCGTTGCGCCCCTTTCAGGTTCACCTACCTAAACCGCGCAGACCACGATAGATGCCTCCGAACAATAGCTGAGAAGGAAGGCATAAAATTACTTGAGGACGGTTTAGAAGCGATCTATAATGTAACCCAAGGAGACCTTCGGAGGGCGATAAACACCCTCCAGGCAAGCGCCTCTATCGGGAAGGTTGTAAACGCAGAGGTTGTTTACTCAGTCTTAGGGAGAGCAAACCCCAGGGATGTTCTCGCTATGATGACCACTGCGTTGAAGGGAGACTTCGTAGGAGCGAGGGATATGTTGAGAAACTTAATGCTACGTTACGGGGCCTCAGCCACGGATATAATTCGACAGATTCATATCGAACTCTTTAGATCAAAGCTGCCTGAGCATTGGAAAGTTAAGCTCGCGGAAGCCATCGGAGAGATAGATTTCCGACTTGTACAGGGAGCGAATGAGGAGGTGCAGCTGAGCGCTCTCTTGGCCAGATTTGTGGAAGCTGGAAGGGACATCCGGAAGGGACTTTAAGGTTGGAAGCCTCCTGGACGATCAAATACCGCCCCAATACTCTTTCGGATATAGTGAATAATCGGGAGGCTGTGAAGAAATTTGTTGACTGGTTGAAGGCTTGGAGTAGAAAACCCCCTAAAAAGAGGGCGGCTCTCCTTTATGGTCCGCCGGGTGTGGGTAAGACAGTCTGCGTAGAGGCTGCCTCGAAGGATTTAGGCTATGAACTCATCGAAACTAATGCGAGTGATTATAGGACCGCGGATGTAATCGAGAGAGTCGCGGGTTTAGCCTCTCAATATCGCCCCTTCTTCGGTAAGGGGAGAATCGTCCTACTAGACGAGGTAGACGGTCTCCATGGAACCGTTGACAAGGGAGGAGTAAAAGCCATAATTAGCATCGTTAAGAAGACCCGTTGCCCGATTGTATTTACTGCTAACGATCCGTATGATAAGAGGTTCTCATCCCTCAGAAAGATCTGCCAACTAATACAATTTAAGAAGCTTACGATTAAAGATGTCACCTCCTTGTTGAAGAAGATCTGTCTTAGGGAAGGCATAGAAGCCGATGAGGAAGCCCTCCGCCTCATAGCGGAGCGTTCTACCGGCGATTTAAGGTCTGCCGTTAATGACTTGCAGGCTCTTGCGCAGGGAAAGAAGAGGTTGAGATATGAGGATGTGGCTTGGCTTGCATCGAGGGATAGGAAGGAGGAGATATTCCAAGTCTTGAATCTCATATTTAATTCCAAGACTTGCGAGGAGGCGAAGAGAGCTATTGACCGCAGTGCCGTGGACATGGATATGCTCTTCGAATGGGTGTATGAGAATATCCCATACCAGATGAGGACTCCGGAGGAACTTGTGAAGGCTATGGACGCCATCGCCTTAGCCGACGTATATAGAGCTAGAATCCGGAAGACGGGTAATTGGAAGTTCCTTCGTTACGTAATAGACTTCATGACTGCTGGGATAGCCACGGCGAAGAACAAGTTATTGAGGAGGCCTTGGGCTCCCTTCAAATATCCGGGGAGAATACGTTCTCTGGCGATCACTCGGAGTAACCGCCAAATGAGGGCAAAGATAAGTATGAAAGTAAAGGCGAAGTGCCATGTCTCTTCTGCTGTAGCGGAGAGGGATTTCTTGCCTTTCTTGAAGATCATCTTTCAAAGCGATAAGGAGACTGCTTCACGCATCGCAGAGTGGCTCGGACTTGAAGAAGAAGAGGTGAATTACCTTTCTGAGGGAGGCTCTTAAAGAAGATCGGTGAGCTA
>CAZOCN010000064.1:0-7517 GCA_964578315.1 uncultured Candidatus Bathyarchaeia archaeon | reverse complement strand
ACACTCCTCATTCAAAAGGCAGCGCAAAGGGAGCCTTACGTGGTCAATGTGCCTGAAGACACTAGGATACCACTGGTCTATGTAAAAGACGCTGTAGATGCAACTCTGGCTGCATATGAGAAGATAAGAAGCTTAAAGAGTAGAGTATATAATTTAGCGAGTCTAACCCCCAGCCCAAGAGCAAAGGACCTAGTGGATGCGGTTAAAAAGTTTATGCCTGATGCGGAGATAACATTTAACCCTAACGAGGGGACGACTGCGATAGTTAGATCGTGGCCCAGAGACTTTGATATCATGAGGGCTAAAAAAGAACTTGACTGGAATCCAAAGTATGCTTCTCTAAGTTCTCTTGTAAGTGACTTTATAAATGAAGTTAAAGAACATCCAGAGATATACAAAATCTAGTGGAAAGAAAGAATCTGTAGGCTTCTTGTGGGAGATTAGGAGGTTATAAATTGGAGGTTCTTGAGGAAGGGAACGGTGAGCTTCTAGCTTGGTATGACCCTGAAGAACATCGAGAGTGGGTCCGTAATAACAAATCTTTAAGTATGGAAGATAAGGTGATGGGTCTTCAAGAGGCAGTATCAGGTTTTGTGCTTGACGGTAGCTTCGTAGCCTTCGGTGGTTTTGGACATGTAAGGGTTTCTATGGCTGCAATTTATGAAATCATCCGCCAGAGGAAAAGGAATCTGGTTGTATCTGGAAAGACGGCTGTTCACGATCTTGATTGTCTTATAGCTGCCGGATGCGTTAGTAAAGTCGAAGTAGCTTACTCCTTTGGACATGAATTACGTGGTTTATCTCCAGCATCTAGAAGAGCCGTTGAGTCCGGTCAAGTTAAAGTTGCTGCAGAATGGAGTAATGCCTCACTTCAGTGGAGGTTTAAAGCTGCAGCGTCTGGCTTACCTTGGATTCCAGCCTACGTAATGATGGGCACAGACACCTTCAAGTATAGTGCAGCAAAAATAGTCAAAGACCCCTTTACCGGCAGACCCATATGTCTCATTCCTGCATGTTTCCCGGATGTAGCAATTATCCACGTTCATCGTTGTGACAGGTACGGTAACGCTCAAATTGACGGAATCTTAGTTGAGGATTTTGAGCTCGCAAGGGCCGCTAAGAGGCTCATAATAACAACGGAGGAGATCGTCCCGAATGCGAAGATCAGGGAGGAGCCTTGGCGAACGTGTATTCCCTACTTTTACGTAGACGCAGTTGTTGAAGTACCCTACGGATGTCATCCGGGCAATATGCCTATCTGTTATTACTTTGACGAGGAACATATCGCTGAGTACTTGAGGATGACGCGAACAGTTGAAGGTGCAAGGAAATACTTCGATAAGTATGTGTACGGCGTCGACGACTTCAACCAATACCTAGAACTTGTAGGTGGCATAGCAAAACTAAATTACCTTAAAAAACTAGAGCAAGGAAGAGCACAATTCGTTTATCCATGGGTTCGATTGTGAATAGGAGGTTAATTGTTGTCTAAACTTGAGTATACGCCAACTGAAATGATGATTGTTGCAGCTTCGAGACTACTAGAGAACGGAAAAACAGTCTTCACAGGAACAGGTATGCCTATACTTGCAGCGCTCTTAGCTCAAAATACACACGCTCCAAAATTAGCCATCATTTACGAAGCTGGAGGTATGTGTCCATACCAACCTCCAACTATACCACTTTCAGTCGGCGACTCGATGACAACCCATAAGGCTGTTATGGCAGCAAGTATGGACTATACAATGTCATTTATCCAAGCTGGATATGGAGAATACGCCTTCCTAGGAGCAGCACAAATAGACATGTACGGAAACATAAATACAACAGTTATAGGTTCTCATGGAAAACCAAAAGTGAGATTTCCAGGTAGTGGCGGAGCAAATGATTTTGGTTCCCTATGTTGGAGAACAATTATAATTATGAGACAGGATAAACGAAGATTTGTCGAAAAACTAGATTTTCTTACGACACCAGGATACTTAACTGGGCTAGGAGCCAGAGAGAAAGCTGGACTAGTACGTAACACGGGACCTTGGAGAGTTGTTACGCAGCTTGGCATTTACGGCTTTGACTACGACAAGAGGATGACTCTGCTGTCAATACATCCAAATGTAAATGTTGAGGACGTGCAAGACAACAGCTGTTTTCCTATAAAGATTCCAGATAACGTTAGGGTTACACCCAAACCCTCAGATAAAGAGTTGAGAATACTTAGGACTTTAGACCCGTATCATATAATACTCCGTAAGTAAAGAGGGCTTCCAGTTGAGCGTGTTTCTCATGAACATGACGCGGAATAATTTTTGATTAGAATAAGTTTTGTTAGTTTATGTAATATTTTTATCCTCTCGCGAGATCCTTGATTACTACATCATACATCAGAAATTGCTGATCAAAACCCTTACATGGATCGGATTTTAAAGAATTAGAAGTAGATTGAAATTGATAATTGTTAATATGGATGAACTAAAGAACAAAAGTCGACAACTTTCCATCTTTCTCAAATCAAAGATTCAAGTTCAAATCACCATGAAAGATAAGGTTTTAGTTATAGCTGCGAATGGAAACTCGGTGTCACCAAAAGACGTGAAAACATACGTTAAGCGTTTTCTTTATCATAGAGGCTTATCTGAAACCTACAAGGTTACCGAGGAGCGAGGAGTCGTCAGAATAATCAAACGTAAACGTAGAAGAGATAGAAGGACTAAGAATAGAGTAATTCGTCCCTCGTCATATGATACACTTCCATATTATTTCCCGGCACATCCATGAATCAAGCGGTACTGTGATCTTAAATGAGTGGTGAAGAACTTTTTAAAGCCTCTATCGTGCATCTAATACTTTCCAAAAAACCTGAAGAAGCCTTTGAACTTCTAAGCAAACATTATCATGTTAGAGTGCCTAAACTCAGGATTGGTCTTCCAAAAGGAAACTTGAAGAACGCTGGATGCTATATCGCAGGCAAGAGGACCGTATACGTTTCACACAGAGAAAACTTATACAATCCATACTTGCTCCTCCATGAGTTCTATCATCATTTAAGAACAACCTGCGGGAAACATATAGGAACCGAGAAGTACGCTGACAAATTTGCGAGGGAATACGTCGATGCGTATAAAAGGTCTTCTAAGTTTATCAGAATTCGAAGCCGCTCTGAACATTGAAATTTCCCTCTTCAGCATATAGATGCCCAGATCATGATGTTTGTCTCCATCCCAATATATCTCCACTCTACTATATTCATACGCGCAGCGAGGATAAGCTTCCGTCAAAAAAGGCAATAGGCCCATTCCAAAAAATATAACTGATATTCCCTTCCCATTTTTCGATTCTTCTTTAAACTTTTAATTTATAAACAATCTCTCAGCAATTCCAGTTTACACGGAGTTAGTCATTTTGTTTCTGGGGAAATATCGTCTTGTCAACAGGCCAAATTTAACCAAGGAGAGCATAAGAGGTACTTCCATAAGGGGACCTATAACTGTTGCTAGCGCTGCACCTGAATCGATGCCGAAAAGGGTTGTTGCAACGGCGATAGCAACTTCAAAGTGGCTGCTTGAACCAATTAGTGTATTACAGATGGATGACTCGTAGTTCCAATTGGAAAGCCATGAGATTCCGTATGTTAGCGAAACCATTATTGCATAACCAAGAAGTAATGGAACGGCAATTAAGGCCACAGTCAAAGGTTGATTAATAATGATCTCTCCTTGTAACGAGAACATGACTATCAATGTAGTTAATAAGGCGACGATCGATATTTTTCCCCAAAAAGGCACATACTTTTCATCAAACCAATTTTGACCCTTGCGATTGATGACCACCCAACGAGAAATCGCCGCAGCCATTATGGGGATAACTATGAAGAACAAAACGCTGAGGGCAATCAAATCCCACGGCACTGGGATGGCGCTCACACCCAAATAGAACGCTGCTAATGGAGCGTATAAGAGTACCATCAAAAGGGCGTTTATAGCTGTGTTTACGAGCCCCTGTCCCAAGTCTCCACGAGCAAGCATAATCCACCACATAACCATCGCTGTGCATGGTGATATTCCAAGCAGAATGATGCCTGCTATGAATTCGGAGCGCCCCGGCAAAATGGTGTTCGCTAGTAATGTTGCTAGGGGCGGATTAATGACCCAGTTTGCAATTATAGTTAGAAGTAATGGTTTCGGCTTCTTCGTAGCTTTAACCACGTCTCTGAATCTGATTTGAACCACCGTAGGGTACATCATAAAGAATAAACAGACGCCGATTGGAATGGATAGCTGACCTACCTTCATTGAGTCTAAATATTGTCCGAAAGCTGGGAAAAAACGACCCACCAGAAGTCCTACGATTATACAAATTGTAATCCATAACGTCAGGTATTTCTCGAAAATTCCAAGAGTGGCCTTCCCTTTCATTTTTGACTATCCCTGTTTGATCACATTCACGCTTTGGATTTATTGCGTACGCATTATGTATTAACATATTTAAATTTATTGATTTCTCTTTTTTAGGAGCTTGTTGAAGCGTTTTTAAACCGATAAAATACATCTCTCTAGCTTCTCTAGAATCTCCACCACTTTTGGGTTAGCTATACTATAAAACGTCCATTTCCCTTCACGTTCACTTTTTACGATTCCAACATTATCCAGAATACGTAGATGATGGGACGCCGTTGGCTGGGTCAAGCTCAAAGCGATCATTATCTCGCAAACACACATTCGCCTTAGACTGAGTAACTTCAGGATTTTGATTCTCGTTTCATCTGCCAAGGCCTTGAAGAATCTGCTTTCCAACTTCACAATGTTCTTATCCACTATCTGTTCAATTAGTTCTCTGAGTTCTTGTGCATATTTTGTAGCGTCTTCTGCTGGGCAAATCTCTGTTTTGATCAAACGCTCCAGCCTTTTACTGAGTTTTGACGTTCGGCTTTTTATCATGCTCTTCACTATTAGTACAAATTAATGAATTTAGATATGTAATCAAGACTTTTAATTTTTGGTTTATTCTGAGGCTAACTCTCTTTTTATTTTAGTTTCATAGGCCATTTGAGCATGTGGAGGATATCTGTTTTAGTTACGATTCCAACGATCTTCTTTGCGTTTTTTTGGTTGACAATAGGTACTCGGCCTATTCTGTGCTCGCTCATTTTATTGTAGATACTCAAAAGGTTCTCGTCTGGATGGGCGGTCACCAGTTTTTTATGGAATATATCTTTAACTAATGTTAGAGTTCTCTGTGATGATGGGATCTCCGCCATATCCTCGAATGTTACGATGCCTACGAGTTCCTCCTTATCATTTACAACTGGATATCCCATATGATGATGTTTCATCATAATGTTCAATAATTCTTCAACTGTTGTATTCGGTGTCACAGTCATCACCCTCCTCGTCATGACATCCCCTGCGGTTATATTGGAAAGGAAGCCTAGTTCCCGGGGCATCAACCTCGTTAAGCGTAGAGTGGAGGGGGGTAGAAGCTCTCCTGCCTTCTCTCTCCTAGCAATTTCTTCCAAGGCAAGTCTCTTCTTTAAGGCCATCATTTCCACTAAATGCTTGAAAACCTCCGGTTCTTCCTCTATGTTTCTAACTTCTATTGTTCCATTCTCCACAGCGTCTTCGAAGAGTTTCTCACCGATTTCTGTCCGTATAATAACCGTCGACCAATCTTTAAGTGGATTGGCTCCACCTACAGAGATATCCGCTAGTTCTGAGCCGAAATCGCCGCAAGTCCGACATGCAGAAAGTATGTGGGCTTCGACTTCAGAGATCGGAATGGTTATGTCTCCGTGGATAGTCTGTACTATGTACTTTTCATTAAGAGAAATTTTCATAATGTCCTCTGCTTTGATGCCGTATTCTTCAAGGAAGTACTCGAAAAGAGAGGGGAGGGAGAAGCTCCAGAGGCACATTAAGCCAACTATCACTTTAAGGCTGTCCATTATCTTGTGTTCCCAAGACTCTAACTTACGTAAAGCTAGAACTTGACAAGGTGTTCCAACAAAGGCGATCTTAGTTTTACCATACTCATATACAGCTTTTCCGAAGGCTGTTGCAACGGCGGAAGTTGAGAATTTAGAGTCCACTGCCGAAAGCATATCGTCTGGAACTAAACTAATTAGAGGTTTCAGCTTTATCGGAACCTTAGGTTCACTTCTTGACACAACAGCGCTATCAATAAACCCTTCTTTTATGCAATGAATGAGAAAGGCTGTAACCACTCCGCCGCCGTGGCTCAGCTCTCGCAGCTTCGGATCGGTGGACCGCGCAAGGAGAACCTTCCTGTAGTACCCTAAAGTTTCACTTCGTTTCGGTGCGTCTGTTATAAATCCTAAAGTTTCGAGTAGGAGGGCCTCCGTGTGGGGGCAGACATCATAGCATATGGGGCAGAAGTCCATGTACTCTGAGCAATCGTGTATGTAACGCAGTGTTCTATCTTCTACCTTCAAGGCGTGAACGGGACAAGCTGCTTCACAGGCTCCGCATAAGGAGCAAAAACCAGGGTCTATTACAAATTTTTTCAAGTCGTTATATGCAATTAAATCCCTAACAGTCTTCATAAACTATCCGCGACCTCTCCTTAAAGTACTTTCACCTTTAAGTTTAAAATAGTTAATCATTAAGAGAGCCTCTACCCACGTCTTCCACTTTAGGTTCCCCTCTTATATTCATGGATCATCTCTGAGCGAGTGTAGCCCGTAAGCTCGTATTCACTAGTCATGGTTATGGCATTTCTCGGGCAACTCTCTGCGCATTGCCCACAGAACATACACCGGTCAACATAATGCTTTATCTCAGCTTTGAACCCCTTACCGATCATCTCTATCGCTCCGGAAGGACAGACTCTAGAGCATAGTCCGCAGCCCACACACTTCACCATATCCCAAACTGGCCTTCCCCTCAATCCCTCCGGCGGAGTGGCTTTCTCAAAGGGGTACCTCAACGTCGCAGGCTTCTTGAATAACTGCTTCAAGGCTTCCTTCAACAGTGACAATTTCCTTTATCCTCCTAAGCCAACTTGTATGAGGATCACTTGGAAAATTGCAAGTGGAAGTAAGTATCTCCACATTCCAGAAATCATCTGGTCTATTCGGAACCTTGCGAATAAACTCTTCAGTAGAGACAATAACATGACGGTGAGGGTGGTTTTTATTAGGAAAATGATCACTGGAGGAATCAACCATACTTCTTGAGCACCACCAAGGTAGAGCGAGGCGATAAAAGCTGAAGCAAAAACTAACTCTAAATTCTTTCCAAGACGGAATAAGGCGAGTTTCCTACCACTGAACTCGGTCTTCCATCCCGCCACGATCTCCGTTTCCGCATGTGGAATATCAAAGGGAACAAACTCTAATTCTGCGAGTAAACACATAACTAGTATTCCGAATCCGAAGGGTTGTAGTAGAATCATCCAAGTATTAAACGTTTGCCACTCCACTATTCTACTAATGGATAAACTCCCTGCTACCATCGCAGGTCCGATTATAGCTAAACTCAAGGGGATCTCGTAACTTAGCATTT
>CAZOCN010000063.1:0-7545 GCA_964578315.1 uncultured Candidatus Bathyarchaeia archaeon | reverse complement strand
GGCAGTACGACCTCCAACCAGAGAACGTAATTCCTTGTTGGTCCATATTTTATAGTTCTGTTTCCAGAAGCGTTGTTAGCTACCATGCCTCCTATAGTGCAGGCTGGGCTACTCGCTGGGTCTGGAGGGAAGAAGAAGCCATGTCTCCTTACTTTCTCATTTAAAGCGTCACAGATCACACCTGCCTCGACTATCGCTATCTGGTTTTCGATGTCTATGGAAAGTATCCTATTCATGGAAGACATGTCGAGTAGTATGCCGCCCATCAAGGGTAGAGGCGAACCGGAGGCGCTGGTTCCGGCACCTCTTGGAGTAACGGGAATCCTCTCCCTATTAGCAATCTCCAATATTGCCGCGACTTGCTCCGTCTCTGTTGGGCGAAGTATTATCTCAGGTTTGAACTGGAAGAGTGTGGAATCTTTAGAGTAACAGTAGACCTCCTCAGGCCTTGTAGTGGCGTATTCGTCACCGACTATACTCCTCAGCTCTTCAATTATCCCCTCAGTTAATTTTCCATAATGCGGAATAGACATACGTAAATACTCCTTCCAGGAGAGGTTCTATTTTTTCTCCTAAGAACTATTTAAAGGCGCTTATACGCTCCTTTATCAACTTGGTTTTTTAAGCTCTTCTCCTTCTGGATACAACTTCTTCAACTGTCTCTTCATCACGCTGAGGTTGGGGCTTAAACCAAAGTAATCCGCGAAAAATTGGGTTGTCTTCAGAACGAGGTCTTTCCCAACTTTTTCCTTAGATATTAAGCCCATTCTCTGGAGTTCTTTGATATGTCGGTAGGCATGGCTTCCTCTGACATCTACAACTTGAGATTGAGGGACGGGTTGACGAAAAGCTATGTAAGAGAGAGTCTTTAGGGGGCCTGTCGAAAGGAGGGGTCTCCTTGCCAGCCTTCGCACTTTAGGAGTATACCGTGGTTTAAGTTGCATAACGAACCTTTCGTCCTTCAATTCAAGAATCTCCAGAGAGGTGTTCCTATTTCGATACTCTTTTAGAAGAACCCGAGCTAACCTTTGTACTTCTTTTTTCGAGCGGACACCGATAACTGAACCTAAGGTTTTCAAGTTTAGAGGACGACCTGAAACGTAGAGCGCCGCTTCTAAAAGTCTAAGTTTGAGGTATGTTTCGTCATCATCCAGTTGCTTCTCCGCCTTCTCTTTTTTCAAGGTTCTTCATACCGCCTGGTTATGTAGACTTCTTCTAAATTCTCATCTTGCCAAAGGTCCACCCTTCCTTTTTGTGCGAGGAACAGAAGTACAATGAAAGTTTTAATGATCTCTATTTTGTCTAATCCCTCCACCAATTTAGAGAAGACAACGGGCTTCCCTCTTTCAAAGAGGTTCAGCAGTTTTCTATAGAGGTTCTCCATCATCTCCTCGATCTCTAACATATACGCGTCTGAAGGGAGAAGACTCGTTGGAGGCAGAGGGAGAATATACTCTTCCTTGGACTTGGTTTTTAAGAAGCGTTCTCCTTTCAGAACATCCTCCAAGGCTTCGAGTAGATTCTTTATGGTTGTGGATGTTAACTCAAACCTTGCAGGTAATAGTAATAGGGAGGGTTCAAAGTCGGGTTTAGAACTTGGAGGTGGAGGCGGCTTCTGGAGTTCCAAGAGTAAACTGGTTTTCATGAGGTATATGGTGGCTGATGAGTCTAAGGCAACACCCGAAGCCTTAAAGTCGAATTTTCTCAGACTCTCCATCTTCTTCAGGAAGGAATCTAAGAGATAAGCTATGTTCACATCCCAAGGCCTCAGCTTCTTCAGTCTCTCAAGTTCAAAGAGAATGTTCCATGGAGGATTATAATAGAAGGGCCTACTGGTGAAGTCCTCCTTCATCAACTTCTCCTCTTGATTGTTGTGGATATAACATGGGAGATTCCATTCCGCATGTAGACACCATATATCTTCTCGGCTTTATTGACCATCTCTGGCTTCAAGGTGATCACTAAAAACTGCGACTTCATAGATTCGCTTCCTAGAAGGTCACCGAGGCTTGAAGTGTGGAAGGCGTCGAGATGGGCGTCTATCTCGTCTAATAAGTAGAAGGAGGTTGGTGAGTATTCTTGAATAGCGAAGATGAAGGCTACAGCAGCTACAGATCTCTCACCGCCACTTGCTCCAGCAACGAGGATGGAGGGTTTATCGGGGAATTGAACGATCATATCAATCCCACCCTGAAAAGGATCCTTGACATTCTCAAGCTGTAGATAGGCTTCTCCTCCACCGGTTAACTGGGAAAAGAATCTCTTGAAGTTCTCGTTTATCTGGTCGAAGGCTTCTAGGAAAGCTCTTCGTTTTTTGCTCTCTACCTCTCTCATGAAGGAGATTATGGCTTGCTTCTCTTTCTCGAGTTCGTTGAGTCTTAGGGAAAGTTCCTTATACCTCCCTATCTGTTCATCATACTGAATGGCAGCTAACTGGTTGATCGCGCCTAACCTTTCCAGTTCAAGCCTCATAATTTGAAGTGTCGCTTCAGTCTTCTCTAAATCTTCCGTGTCCACCTCTATAGGCTCTTCGTAGCCGATCTCCCTCAACCTCTGAATATTATGTTCAAGGTTTAGGTTGTGCTTCTGCAGATTCAGAGTGAACTCAGAATAAACTTGATTAACCCTATCATATTCCTCATTCACCTTACTCAACTTTTCATCTATACTCCCAAGTTGAGCCGAATATTGTTCAGCTTCCTCTCTAGCGTTTAGTACACTCTTAGAAAGTTTCTCCTTCTCTTTTTCTAAATCTCTAAGTTCTCCCTCAACTTTCTCTTTCTTCTTCAAAGCTTCCTCTAACTCGTTCTCGAGAGATCTTCTCTGACTGTCAATCTTCCTTATCTGGGTCTTTTGATCCCGAAGAGAGGCTTCAAAAACGGTCTCCAGCTTAGATTTCAATGTATTCGATTCCGTCTCAGCTTCTCCCAGTTTCGCCCTAAGTTCGGTTAACGCTTCTCTGAGGGTCTCTATCTTCATCTCTAGGTTCTGGATTGTGGCAGGGTCTATCTTGGCTCTCAAGAGGTTGAGGTCTCTTTGCTTGACATTTATCTGTCTCCGTAGACTTATCAAATCGGCTTCGCGTGCCATTAATACTTCCTTAACCTTCTCTCTACGGACTGTAGCGCGGTGTATGTCCCTCTCTAAACGCTTTAACCCTTCCCTTATACTCTTCTCTCTCATGAGAATACGTGAGACCTCGTCCTTGAGGGTCTTTATGGCCTCTGAAAGACGAGTTATTTCCATCTTTGACTCTTCGATCTCTTGGTCTAGAGAAGCGATATCCTCTTCGCGGTTTAAGAGATGCCTCCTCAACGCTTCAACGGCTTCACCTAGGCTCTTTATGGCTTCTTCGCTGGGAATTATGGAAGTGAAGTCTATCGGGGTCCTGTAATATCCGCTCTCTATGCCCCCCTCCGGCTCGTATAAGTCACCGTCTAGAGTTACCGTCCTGAAGCCTTTCTTATATAAGTCGAAGGCTGTCTCTAAATCTTTAGCTACTAGTGTGTCTCCAAAAATGAAGTCCACTGCCGGTTTGTAACGCTGTCTGAACTTCACTAGGGAAGAAGCTACGCCGACAACCTTCTCAGAGGGTGGATTCTCAAGGATCTTCGGTGATTTAAGTTCTTCTAGGGGGATAATCTTTATCCGAGATAATTTGAGGCGCTTAAGGGTCTCCGCACAAGTGAACGCCGTCTGAATATCCTTAACTACCATGGAATTCAACCAGTCGCCTGCCGCGGCTTCGATGGCTTTAGAGAATCTCTTCTCCGTTTTTATCAGCTTCTTCAATCGACCATAGACACCCTTTATTATTCCAAGCTCTCCAAGTTCCTCAATGTTCCTGAGGGAAGCCTCAACATCCGCCACTTTATCGGCGAGTTTCCTTTGACTATCAAATTCTATCACTGCCTCCCTAGCTGTCTCCGCCACTTTACCAGCCTCAGATATCTCCCTTAGCAACTCTTCTCTCCGGCGTAGCTTCCGCTCTAAAGCTTCCTCTAAAGCCTTCAACCTCTCCTCCTGGTCTCTTCGAATAGACTCTAATTCTTTTACGGAACGTTGGAACTCCTCTAAGGTAAGAGTCAACCTTTCACGTCTACTATTCAGGTCGGCTAGTCTCCTAACGAGGACCCTCTCTGTAGCTTTCCGCCGATCGATATCCCTCCTCTTCGAAATCAGCGTTTCATAGAGCCTATTCAACTGGGTCTCTAATTCTCTAGCCTTTCTACTATTCTCAGTGAGGTTTGATCGGATTTGAGAGGCTTCCTCTGAAAGCCTCTTATACCTGCCCTCTTTATCTTCGATCTCTTTTATGAGCGCCCCCTTCTCCTTCTCAATCTCCCTTATCCTCTTCCGCGCTTCTTCAATCTGCTTTCTCAGGTCCCCCAGTTTCTGGGCATGACTCTCCCGGGCTCTAATCAAACTCTTTATGGTTGTCTTGTTTGCATTGATCTTCGTCGTAAGTTCACTCAGTAAGGAACGGAGCTCCCCAATCTTCATCTGGATCTGAAGAACTTTCGTTCCTCCTTCCTCTAAGACCTCACTACTAAATCTCCGCCACTCCTTCTCAGTTGCAGACCTCTCCGACCGTAACTTTTCCTTCATCTCTTGAAGTTCTTCCACTCTTCTCCTCAGTTCATCGACTTTCAGAGATAAATCCGCTATAACTTTCTCCGACTCACGAATTTCATGAGAGTATTTGAGGGCTTCTAGTCGTTTTATCTCCTTTTGAATAAATCTATAACGTAGTAGATCGTTCCTCTCCTTCTCTAGAGAGTCTACTCTCTTCTGCACCTCGTCGATACGACCCATAGCTGTTTTAAGCGATATCTCAGATACTTTGAGTTTCTCTTCCGCCTCTGCCTTCTCAGCGTCATACTGTGAAATTCCAACGAGATCCTCTATGATCTTCCTTCTCTCCACGGGGGATAGGTCCGCGAGACGGGTCACGGTTCCTTGTAATATAAGATTGTATCCTGTCGGTGCAATACCTGAAATGGAGAGTAAGTCTACGATGTGAGAACGCGCAACTCTCTTACCATTCAATCTGTATATACTCTGACCGCTTCTATCCACCTCTCTTGAGATGGTTACGCTTTTACTGTCTATTGGAATTAACCCGTCGGAGTTATCAAATTGAATCAGAACTTTCGCCTTCTTAGCCTTCCCCGATCCAGCAGAACTTCCATCGAAGATGAGTTTAGAGAAATTTTCAGCTCTAAGCCTCTTAGCACTTAACTCTCCCAAACCGAAGAGGATTGCATCAACCAGATTGGTTTTACCGCTCCCGTTAGGTCCAGTGATCACAGTGAATCCTTTATCTAGGAGGATGGTGGATCTTCTAGGTCCAAAGGACTTGAATCCTGTAATCTCAATCTTTTTAATGTAGGGCATCTCTCTCATCTAACCTAGAAATGGATTACAGCCTATCAACTTTGACAAAGATGAATCTTCTAAAGATATGCTAGCTGTTATTAACTTAAACTTTTACGCAAAGGGGGAATTTAACATTTCACTCTGAACCTCGAAGTTTCTCAGCTACCTTCTTGATGAAGGTTTTAACTCTACTTGCTTCACCATACACTATTATATGACTTTCATCTTCCATCTTTATTTTAAGATCGGCTTCCTTCGCTAATGCTTCAATTCTCTCCTTTGGTAACTCCTCGTAGACTTTCACGCGTATCCAATGGCTGTCTCGTGGAACGCCCACCACAAACTTACTGGCCTCTATCTCTACGGGTTCTTCATCTGGCTCCATCCGCGCTGCTTCAATCTTCCGAAGCCAAGCCTCCGCAGCCTCTTGACCAAGTACTCTGCTGACCTCCGGTATTAGGTAGGACTCGACGCTTTCCAGATACTCCTCTATCCTAGTAGCCTGTTCTCCATAATCAACTCCACTATCTAGAACATGAATTAAGGTTTTAGCTGAACGCAAATCTCTCAAAACTTGAACCGGTATAGACGTATCCCTCTTACAGATCTCCTCGTAAAGCGCCTCCAGAACCTTCCAGATTTTTCTATATCCCATAGAATATAATAAAGTAGAAGGAAGTAATAAAGTTAGGTTTCAAATGCAGAAAAGCTTAGCTCGTGTAAAATTAATAATTTAATAATATGGTGGGGTCTAAAGGGAAGACTGTTTAGTAGCGTCGTTTTATCCTCTTTGAAGCGATCTCCGCAGCTAGAGCTACTGGTTCTAGAGTTTCGGCTAGTGGAGGAGCGTAACTGGTATCTGCAACTGAGAGCTCTAGAACGGTCATCTCCTTCTGAATGGCCACAGAGAGCATATTAATTCTCTGCGCTACTTCTTCTCCACCAACTATCTGAGCACCCATGACTTTTTCTAGAGTAGGCTCTGCTATAATCTTCACTCTAATTTCCTTCCCTCCGGGGAAATATGGTGCCCGCGTTCTGCCCGTGATACTTGCGCTAACTGTTTGGAAACCTACCTTAGCAGCTTGATACTCTGAAAGACCAACTGCACCTAATTCAAAGTCAAAGATCTTCGACACTGCACTGCATATAACTCTTGGGTTTGAAGCGTATCCTCCTGCCGCGTTTATTCCAGCGGCTATTCCTTGCCTAACTGCGTTGGTTCCAAGTTGGTAAAGGCACGGTAATCCTGTGATTGAGCTTTGAGATTCAACGCAATCTCCAGCTGCGAATATGCCTGAAACACTGGTTTCCATTCTAGGGTTTACTCTTATGGCTCTCGTTATCCCCAGCTCTATTCCCAGTCCTCTTATCAAGTCTGTTCTGGGCCGGATACCCGCCGCCATAACAACTAAATCTGTCTTTATCTCCTCTCCACCTATACTTACGCCTTCAACCTTCTCCTTTCCTAAGAAAGCCTCCACTCTCCTACCTACAATTACGTTAACACCATGCTTCTCTATCTTCTTCTGCGTGTAATCGGCCATGTCTTTGTCGAATAACGCGGGAAGAATGTAGGGTATGGCTTCAATGATCGTAGTTTTAATGTTATTTTTCACGAAGGCATGTGCTGTTTCTAAGCCAATGAATCCAGCTCCTATAACAACAGCGTGTTTAGCAGTCTTCATGGCCTTCTGAATGGCTTTTCCATCATCTAGTGTCCTCATGGTGAAGATCCCTGGAAGATCGTGGCCTTCTATAGGTATCACAAGTGGATCGGCTCCAGTGGCGAGAATCAATGAATCGTACTTTAAGGCTTCGAAGTTCCCTTCCTTGTCCTCAATTAAAATAGTCTTGTCCTCAGGATTTATAGACTTAGCCTTGGTTTCGAGGCGTAAATCCAGTTTCATCATTCTATAGTGGGCGAGAGGGAAGGCCGTGAGATCCTCAAAGCTTGGTATTTCACCTGCTAAGACGTAGGGTAGACCGCAGCGAGAGTAGGCTGGGTACGGTTCCTTATCTATTAGGGTTATCTCAGCTTTCGGATCCGTTTTACGGGCTGCGTTAGCTGCGTGAACGCCAGCGGCGTTAGCGCCAATAATCACTATCTTTCGAGGCAAACTTGCGTCCCTCCAACACTGATCTTATGAGAACCTATACCATTAA
>CAZOCN010000062.1:0-7985 GCA_964578315.1 uncultured Candidatus Bathyarchaeia archaeon | reverse complement strand
GGGAATCCTGTGTTCTTCGTAGACTTGATATCTATGGACGAGAAGACGAATATAGGAGTCGTCTGGCATTGTGGAAACGCGCCTATAGCTATGGCTGAAAATCCAGAAGAAATAAGATACGGATATCACTCTACACTCTCTCAAGAGTCTCCTGTGGGTTTAACAAGAGAGTTTGCATGTAAAGGCGGTTCAGTTACGTGTGCTCGGATCAGTGAGCGCGAAAACAACTATTGCATATATGCTATAGGTGGAGAAGCTGTTGAGGAGGATGCAACTCTCCGTGGTACCTCAATGAAAATAAAATTTTATCAGCCGATAAAGAAGATCAGAGAGGTTCTTTTCGAGGATGGAGTTGAGAATCATTTCGCAGTGGTTTATGGAGACATACGCGATCAACTAAAAGACTTATCGAAGTGGCTTGGAATCAATTCGGTAATAATTCTAAATCTGAGCTTCATTATGGAAATACATCATATCCCACTGTCTAGATCCCTTTTTACTGTTCCGACAGCTTATTTTTATTATCCGAGAGGCTCTTCTTATCTTACCGTTACAGATTTCGCTAAGTTGCGGGGTTTATCTGGATCTAGACCTTTTTTCTTCGCAACATAGTATGCGAATAGTTGCAGGGGTATAACGTATAATATTGGAGTCAGGACTTCAGGAATCCCTTTAGCTACTTCCAGATAGTCATCGACCAGACGCTTCACCTCTTCGTCACCTTCTTCAATGACTGCTATGACAGAAGCTCCGCGAGCCTTCATCTCCATAATATTACCGATAATAGTTTTTCTTGTTCCATCCCTAGGACATACAAAGATGACGGGGAATCCCTCCTCCACCAAACTGATCGGGCCGTGTTTGCTCTCTCCAGCCGGATAGGCTATGGAAGGAATATAAGCGATCTCAAGTAGCTTCAACCGACCTTCTAGTGCGGTTGCATAGTTTATGCCTTTCCCTAAGAAGAAGAACACAGGTTTATCCTTATACTTCTCTGCTATATCCTCAACTTTTCCTTCAACCCTTTCGATAACCATACGCGCATATTCAGGCATCTTCTCCAACTGTTCCTGAAGCGTCTCAATCTCCTCATGGGACACTTTACCCCTCTTCTGAGCGAGTCTCAGAGCGAGTTGAGCGAGTACAGAAAGTTGAGAGGTGAAAGTTTTTGTCGCTGCAACTCCTATCTCAGGCCCAGACTGCTGGCAGATATAAACCCTAGACACTCTCGTGAGGGTTGAATTCAAGACATTAGTTAGTCCAAGAATGGTGGCAGCATGAAAACGGGCGTGCTCAACCGCTTGCAACGTATCCGCGGTCTCTCCGGACTGACTCACGGCTAGGATCGTGCTGTCTATATTCACAGACCTACCGTACTGTTCCACAAACTCTGACGCGATTACCGGATGCGTTGCTAGGAAGGCTAATTTAGAGAACATGTAGGAGGCAGCTAGACAGGCGTGGTAGGATGTCCCGCAAGCAATCATGAAAACTTCACCGGCCCTGTCGAGGAAGGTTGTCATTAAATCAAGGTAAGGCTCTTGGAGTCTCAGGGTATCTCTCAGGCATTGAGGTTGTTCATGTATCTCCTTTATCATGAAGTGGGGATATCCCTGTTTCTCCGCCATCTGAGGAGTCCATTCTATGATCTCCGGCTCTCTAGGAACAGGGGAGCCATCCTCAATCTTTAATATTTCGTATTCACCTTTCCTCGCCACAGCCATCTCTCCGTTTCGGATAACGACGGCTTTATTTGTCAGAGGAAGAAAGGCAGGTATGTCAGAGGCACAATAGCATTCATCTTCTTTAATACCCAATATGAGGGGGCTCTCTCTCCTAGCGCATACAATCATCTCCGGCGCCTTCGTATAAATCACAGCGATAGCATAAGAGCCCTCCAAACGGCTTAGGGCCATTCGAACCGCTTCAATGAAATCAGGTGTCTCTTTCAACTGCTGCTCTATTAAGTGAGGAATAACCTCACTATCCGTCTTAGAGACAAACTTATGCCCGAGTTCTTCAAGCTCGGATTTTAGGTCTAAGAAGTTCTCGATTATGCCATTATGAACAACGGCTATCTCCCGGTTACAGTCAACATGGGGATGAGCATTTACCATGGAAGGCCCGCCATGAGTCGCCCATCTCGTATGCCCTATGGCTGTACTCCCCGGGAGATCATCTAGGTTAAGTTCTAAGTGAACCTCATCTATTTTGCCCTTATCCTTCTTTATAAAGAGCCGTCCATTGTAAACAGAAGCCACACCAGCCGAGTCGTAACCACGATATTCAAGTCTCTTCAGGGCTTGGTGTACTAGAGGCGCGGCTTCCCCGTCCTTAAGGACGCACCCGAATATTCCACACATACGTCTTCACTTCACCTCATCATCAATATCATAATTAATTTTATGAATCAGAGATAGATGCCAACTTCTTAGATCACGTTAAAATGAATTAATTTTTCTGATTTTTATTCTTTTTTGAGAATTAATTTTTAGGGTTTAAAAGAAAATCGCAATAGATAGAGGACTTTTTCGTTGTTGCACCGTAACCACTAAAAATATATTTGTAATGGTTATCTATAGTGATGGGTGTCATGAAGGAAAAGTTATTACTGACCTATGACGGGCAGGTTTTAGTCAAGGACATTTGCATCTTCGAGGATCCGGAGAAACTTCGCGGAGCCTTGAGTAGGTTATCTTGGAGGATCTTAACGCTACTGAGAGACGGGGAGATGTATCCTATGGAGATCGCGAAGAAGCTGAAGGTTCAGGAGCAGAAAATCTATTATCACATAAAAAGACTCCGCCAAGCCGGTTTAATAGAAATCTCGCGGGAAGAGGAGATAAAGGGAGCTAGTGCGAAGTATTACAAACCAACCTACCCAGCCTTCGGCGTAGAACTCCCCTTCGGCGATCGAGTAGTTGAGCAGTTCTTAAAACCTGAAGTAGAGGATAAAATCAGACTGTTCTTTGATCCTTTCATAAGAAACGGATATTTCGATGGGAGAATTATAGTGGGGTGTCCAGACCCTCATGGACCCTTCAAGGCTAGGGCCAGAGACGGGCACTACGCCTCTCAACTCACATTCTTTCTAGGCCAGTTCATCGGTTTACCAGAAGGCTTCATCGTCAATCTCGATGTAGACGTGAAGGCTGAAAAAGAGGAGAAGAACAACTTAATACTCGTTGGAGGCCCGGGAACGAATCTTATCACGCAGGAAGTTAACGATTATATGCCAATAAAATTTAATATGCTCCCCTCAGAGCATGGTTTTCTCTTCGGAGGTTTAGTGTCCAGGGAGACCTCAAAGGTTTATACAAGCGATACAATTGGAGTGATCAGTAGAATACCAAATCCTTGGGATGAGGAGAAGTATATCATCGTGTTGGCGGGAAATAAAGCCGTTGGGACGAAGGCTTCGGTTATAGCCATAACGAAGTTCTGGAAGGAGACCCTGAAAAACTTCACTGGCGCTGACGATTTTGCCGTTGTAATCCAAGGTTTCGATTTAGATGGTGACGGGAAAGTGGACTCCATAGAAGTTATCGAGTAATTATGGCAGGAGCCTGAGCGTTGGTTTACTCTGAAGTTTTATATATAAGAGGACATGAGAATATCTCCGGCCTCCATAACTCTACAATCGAATTTACAAAGGAGCCTTACTGTACGCCGCGAGGCACTTGCATCTTGGGAGTTAACGCGACTAAATCTGTAGCTGAACTGAAACCTGAGACGAAGAGGCTCCTTAGAAAAGGCGCTAAGGTCAGAATTGTAATCTCTTGTAAGGGAATAACCGATGTCGTTACTGGTTTTGGAGATACAAGGTTACTCCTCGAGAACAAGGTGAGCATGGTGATACGTAAAAGCAGGTATATAGACAATAGGACACTCGTTGTAGGCGCGGATAAGTCAGCGTCCCAGATAGACAGGAGACTAGTTAGAGCTTTACGTGATAGGGATACGCAGGGTACTGTGAGGATAGAGCTTCTGTAGAAGATCGTTACGAAGTACAGATAAAGAAGCCCGGGAAATAAAGGTAATCAAGAGAGGCGATCTCGCATGGGAGGGATTATCGTTCTTATAGATAATAAGCCCAGGGGTTCTAGGGAAAATTATTCTCTTCGGAGAGTCTTGATGGAGGACCTTCATGAGAAATTGCGTGTGGTTCACTATCAAGAGTCTAATCTAGAATCAATAGTTCTCGGATCTGGAGTTAAGGCCGTTATCACGGGCGGCTCGCCAGCCTTAATAACTACTCCAGAGGTTCGAAGAGACTACGCCAAAGAGATTCAAGTGCTCCGCAAAGTAGACAAGCCTCTTCTAGGAATATGCCATGGCCATCAGTTGATAGCCTTAGCTTATGGCGGGTTAATATCCCTACTGAAAGAGAAAGTTATAGGTTATCACCCTATAGAGATCGTAAAGAAAGACCCTCTCTTCGAGGGATTAGGAAATCATCTTAACGTTTGGGAAGCCCATAGGGAGGCTGTCTCCGCTCTACCTGAAGGCTTCAGCTTACTAGCTCGATCAGAAAAATGTGAAGTGGAGGCCGTGAGGCTAGAGGGTAAAATTGTCTACGGCGTCCAGTTCCACCCTGAAAAATATAACGAGTACCATCCAGAAGGTTTGATGGTCTTAAAGAACTTCCTGAAAATAGTGAATGATAAGTAGGAAGATCTGTTATTTTCTGCTGAAGGTTAGAGTCTCTTTTTACCAGCTATCATATATCTCCTCTTATTAACGCCTCCACAGAAAATCGTCCTAAGCGCTACTCGTTAAGAACAGAGAAAGTTTTGGAGTCTTCATTTAATTTTGTTTTGCAGTATCTCAATGCATGTCGGCTCTCTAGTGGTCAGTTCAATACTCGCCCCCAAGCCCCTCTTAACATGGGCGTTTTTTATCCTTATCTTGGTTCCAAGAGGCAGGTCGCCTACTTTCTCCGCGAGTTCCCTCCAGACAGAGACCCTTATCTTCCCAGTATCATCTTGGATATCAAAAGAAGCTACTTTAATTGTCTCTCCTCTAGAGGTTTGAACCTCTCTGACCTCTGGAATGCTCGTTATTTCGCCTTCGACGGAGACCATGAAATCCTCTTCCTTAATCTCTGCGATGGCTTTCATTTCCGCTTCATGGAAGGGCAACTCCTCAAATTCAGATGTTGAATCCACTCTTAAACCTCCCAGTTTACTGAGATTCAGTACTACTTGCCCGTACCTTTCCTTAGTGTAAACCTTCTCCGCGATGATTATGTCACCAGCCTTAATTCCCTTAGATAACTCCGCCTTATCATCCCATAGGTTTAGACTCGCGTATCCGCTCTCGTCTCTTATTACTAGAGTGGATACCCTTCCGGTAGAGCCGTCTGGTCGATTAAAAGTTCTAATGTTTCCAACATGAACCACTCTTCCCCTAACCTTCAAGTTCCATTCGTTACCGTGGAGTTCCCGTAACCTCCTGAAAACTTCAGATGTTACCGCTCGGTTCCCCGGTTGGAGCCGTATCTCGCCACGTCTACCAATATGAACCTCTGGTTTTCCATTTAATCCTTCTCTTACATATCCGTGTAGAACCCTAACACTGTCACCTTCGGCTATGCCCTCCGATTCGATAAGGTCTGCCTTCTCGTTCCATAGGACTACAGGAGCTTGACCTGTAGTATCTTCAATGACCATGCGGGCATAACTTCCCTTGCTTCCGTCTCGACGGTTAAAATCCCTCTTGGGATAAACTACAACTACCTTTCCTGAGACGTTCACATCATTCAAACCTAGCATCAAATCCTTTATAGCGATCTCTGTCGGCGGCATCTCATCACGAAGGCTGATCCCTAAATCAACAGCCAATATCCTAGCAGCTCCCTCATCTGTAAGGTAACCCCCAGCCTCTCTCTTCTTCTCTTCAATCATCCTGTAGACATCATCACGCGTGAGGTCGCCTCTAGACTGGAGGATTTTATCTATTATACTCTCCATTTTCCGCCTCAACCACTCCTCTCTTTTCAGTAAGAGTTAACATTTATCTAGATTCCCTCTCCTAAATCTTAGAGGGTGAGAGTTAGAGATTGGATGCTACTCTCCTCACTATTGGAGCTCTACTCATATTTCTGGGTTTTGTAATAGCAGTCTCCGCCATACTCCTCACGATCCTCCGTCAGCCAAAAGGAAGAAGAGAGATTAAAGGAGGAGGTGTCATATTTATCGGACCCATACCAATAATCTTCGGAACGGATAAAAAGATGATCGGCGTCGCCTTAGTATCAGCGCTCATAATCCTCTTAATAGCAGTGTTCTTCTACTTCACCTCATGAGGTGTTATAATTGCCGCAGGTTCCATGTGAAATTTGTGAAGAAAACCCTGCAATGTATGTCTGCAAGGGATGTGGAAGCAGAGTATGTTCCTCCTGTATCAACCTTAACACTTGGAGGTGTAAAAGATGCGAGGGGGAAACCAAAAAAGAGAGACCGGAGTTTTATATTCCCTTGAAATGGATGATGCCGGAGGTTCTCTTCCTGCTAAGTTTCATAATAATCACCATCGGAGCACTCTTTATAATTTTAGCCACGCTACCATCCGGTGGAACCAGCAGTTTTGGAGCCGTCTTCCTCATTGGACCCATACCCATCATCCTAGGTTCGGGACCTCAGACGCTCCCAATTTTAATCCTAGCCTTGATAGTTACCATCTGTAGCATACTGCTCTTCTTCTATTGGCATAGAAAGCGTGTGTTGATTAACTAGTTTTTTATATTTTTGGCGGAGTATTTACTGTATTTTATGAATTCTGTTGAGCGCGTTAGCGATAAATTTGGGATGCCTTTGTTCAATACGAAGGCGTTTGGACTCCTCTCGTTTTCCTAGCCTTCAAAGACGTTACATACCTGTTTCAATTTGAATACACTCATACATCAGATTCCTCGTCAATTATAGGAAAGACGGATATACGCAAGCGAGCGCAACCCATAGGGATCAAAGATATTGTCTCTAAAGGTTCGTTTGATCGAACAGGACTATCCGGCAAAGCACCCACAAGCCCATTCTTTTCTTGCTTCCATTGAGGAACACGCTTACCCTTAGCGATCAGCTGTATCGGCGCGTTGTTCACTGTAAACGGTTGGCTAGGCAATAGTCCTTTCCGTTTAACCACCTTAAAGGATCTTTCGGGACTCTCTAAATCTACAATTAGTCCGTAGTTCCATGGTGTGGTTGGGTACACCTCGTATGCTGGCCACTTATCCGTGCCACCATACTTAACCCACTTCTCTCCGATCTTTAAAGAGTAGGTCAATGGGCCCCTATTCACAGAGACGGAGTTCTTGTTTTTTGTCCATACAGTCAATCGGATTTGCATCGGTAGCTCTAAATGTACCTTGTCGCCCTCCCGCCATGTCCGATCAATCCGTAAGTATGTAAGTGGCTTAGGCCACACACCGATGACCTGTTCGTTTACATAAACTTTAGCGTTCTTACACCATCGAGGTATTCGAAGCAATAGTGGAAATCGGACTGGTTTCGAAGGATATAACCTGAAGTCAACATTTTCATCAAAGGGGTAATCTGTCTTTTCAAAGATTCTAACCATAACGTTATCACCTACCTTAGCCTCGACTTCCGACTCTGCATACAACACCGCGGCTAAACCGTTGTCTTGTGTCGCCAGCCATAGGTGTTCGGCATAATATGGCCAGCCATGAGAAACGTTGTGCTGACAGCAACGGTAGCTATATGAGTTATATGTCAGTTTGTTACCGCCACCTCCAACCCAATCCAATAAAGGCGCCTTGTTTTGTCGGTCTAGCTGAATCATATTAGGAGCGGTTAGGTAATGCAACCCTTTCAGATCAGGCGTCATCGAAGCTGGAAATGAATTGAAGGCTATTTCCTCCAATCTATCTGCGTAAACTGGGTTACCAGTGATCTTAAGTAACATCTCGTTGCTTTGCATGAACTCAACTATTGAACATGTTTCTGCAGCCTGACGGGGCCCGG
>CAZOCN010000061.1:0-8009 GCA_964578315.1 uncultured Candidatus Bathyarchaeia archaeon | reverse complement strand
GAGTTCTATAGCAGCGGATTCACTTACCCTTTCAGCTCCCGCCTTTTTGCAGATTCTATGCATAGGAGCTAATGATAACTCTGATTCAGACATCGCGTTTTATCCTCAAGTTCTTTTTTCAATAGAAAGGCTATTTAACCTTATCGCTTATTTACCTCTTTTTACACGCTTATAATTACATTAAACTTTCTAAAAAAGGCAGTTATCTTCAGTAGTTGAAGAATTCTTTCAATCCTCTTATGGTGAATGTTGGGAGAAGGAAACGTGAATGTTATATACCCCAATCTTACATGTTAGGAGGAGAGGAGGTAAGTTTCCGGGGGTAAACTTAAAGCTTGGGGAAAGTGCGACAAGAAGATATCAAGAGAATCGCTCGTGAACTTTTAAAGCGTTATCCAGATAGATTTACCAATGATTTTGACGCGAATAAGAAGTTGGTTATGACCTTAACTAATGTCTCTTCTACTAAAATTCGAAACAAAATCGCAGGGTATGTAACAAGTCTAAGGAAGATGATGAAGGGAGTAGAAACTGAGGCGATTAAGAAAGAGGAGGATCTACTAGCATAAATAAGCTAGGGAAGAGGTTTTGTAGTTGCTGGTGGATGAGTGTCAACGGGGTTGGGCGTTGAGGTATATTCGAGAGGCGAGAGCGGAGTTGGAAGCGGCAAAGAATATCCCGAAGGCTGCTTCAAATTCAATCTACGAGGCTCTTAGAAAAGCTAGAATGGCTATATTCTATGTCCTTGGCGAACCCGATATTGTTGAATCTGTTGTTCAAGAGGTAATTGTGAATGATGATGGACAAGGAAACGCGCTGATAGGTTTCCTCTCGGATCTGAACGACATTATACTACAATTGGAGGAAGCCCACGAGCTCCCAGAACCTCAGAAGGAAACGGTCTTCAGGAAGATAGGCGCCATCATAGAATCAGCAGAGTACATAGTGGGCTTATTCCTAAAAGAAAACATAGACTAATGACCATGACTTCTATAAAAAACGCTGGAAATACCTCCATAACTATAACGGTAAAATTTTATGGCGTATTCAGGAAGATCGCTGGGAAGAAAGAACTTACCCATCAAACCACAACTAGAACGCTTAAAGAGGCGTTAAATGAATTAACTTCAAGGCTTCCTCCCCAGTTCAAAGAAGCGCTAATAGACCAAGTTCTAGATAACCCAACTCCTAACGCCTTAATATTAATTAATGGAAAAGAAATGAGCGTTTTGGAAGGACTAGGAACCCTCCTCAAGAATGGAGACACAATAATTATAATCCCAATATCTCATGGCGGCCTCCTAGCCCCTAATATCTAAGAGAAAAATTTACATTTCAATTTAAAAAATACTCAAATAATCAAGTAAAGAGAACTCTCGCGTTCTGTTATTCACACATATATATTAAAAACCACTTTTATCTACTCCCAATATTGCACCTTCTTAGTTTAAAAAATGAAACGCTGAGGAAGATTTCCATTCTGTTTTATATGTTCTAGAAACTGGACAAGAAAATATTGCTGTCGCCCTCGCGATTTTAAGCCTTAATTTTCGGTGAGTAGCGGAAGAGTAAAATTGCAGAAATGCAACGAGTCGATTGGAGGCTGGCCCAATTATTAAAGAAATGAAGTTATTTTTCGAGCCTGAATCTGTCGTGGTGGTAGGTGCATCAAGGAACCCTAACAAACCTGGCTATGTGATCTTCAGAAATTTTCTGATTAACAGAAAGAGGGGGATTTTTAAGGGGAAGGTTTACCCTGTGAACCAGAACGCTAAAGAAGTGTTAGGTGAGCGGTGTTATCCTTCGGTACTTGATGTACCGTCGAGAATAGATTTACTTGTGGTGGCTGTGCCTGCTGAGGTCGTACCTCGAGTGCTGGAGGAGGCGGGAAAAAAGGGGGTTCGTGCGGCTATAATAATATCCTCTGGATTCAGCGAGGTTGGAAACTACTACTTAGAAGAGGAAGTGAAGAGAGTAATCCAAGCCTCAGGTATCAGAACTATTGGACCGAATGGTTTGGGAGTTTACGATTCATATTCTGGAGTAGATACGCTCTTTCTTCCAGAAACTAGAGTGCTAACCACCGGTGACGAAGTAGTCGCAACTCCTAGGCCGATGGCGGGGAACATATCCATGATCAGTCAAAGCGGAGCTTTCTCTCTTGCAGCATTAGATTACTTCGCGGGACGCCAGATGGGCATCAGTAAAATGGTCAGTTTCGGGAACAAAATAGATGTTGGAGAACCGGAGACTCTGACGTATCTCTCTGAGGATGAAAAAACTAGGGTGATACTTCTCTATGTGGAAGGTATTGAGAGAGGCAGGGAGTTTCTTGAGACGGCGAGGAAAGTGACATTAAAGAAGCCTATAGTAGCTTTGAAAACTGGTCGAACAGAAGCTGGTGCAAGGGCGGCGCGCTCTCATACGGGGGCGATGGTGGGCACTGGGGAAGTTTATAAGGCAGCTTTTCTTCAAGCAGGTATTATTCAAGTCAGAGATATGAACGAGTTCTTTAATGCTGCCAAAGCCCTCGCATCCCAGCCTCCAGTCAAAGGAGACAGGATAGGTCTATTAACAGATGCTGGTGGACCGGCGGTTATGGCGATAGATGAATGTGAAATAAGAGGGTTGAGGGTAGAGCCTTTTACTAATAAGACTATAGAAAAATTAACCAGATTAAAGAAGGAGGGGATAATCCCAAGTTTTGCGGCTATTCAGAATCCAATCGACCTAACTGGATCGGCAACCTCTGAGATGTTCGAGGAATGCATGAGGATACTACTGAAGGATGAGGCTATAGATGCCATAATACTCATTGGTCTACATCACGTGCCTACTTTAAAGGAGGATTATGTGGATAGAATCGCCAAGTTGGCTACCTCTCACGTGAAACCTATCGTAGCCTGTGACATAGGAGAGACGGAGATGGCCTTATACGTAAGGTCACGATTCGATAAGCTCGGCATTCCAGCTTTCGCTTCGCCGGAAGCCGCTGTAGAGGCTATGGATGCATTAGTGAAGTATGGCCGGTACCTAATTAGAAACGGCGTTTTTGAGAGGTATATAAAGGAGTTCTCTTCTTTAGGAAAGTAGAAAGCATGGATTTCCGTAGAAATCTGACCGTGTTGATTATCGCTTCTCTCTTTTATAGCTCCGCTTCCATCTTCGTGAGACTCGCTGTTAACATTCCCCCAGTAACGTTAACCTTCTATCGCCTCTCGATCTCAGCGATAGTAGTCACCGCACTATTTCTTCTTTTTAAACGGTCAAAAAAACCGAAGAGAAAGGATGTGGGTTTATTAGCGTTTTCTGGCTGCGTATTGGCTATACATTTCGTATTTTTTATTTATGCTGTCAAGAACACCTCTGTTGCCAATGCTACATTCCTCGTTGAAACTAGCCCTGTCTTTGTAGCTTTCATCGCACCCTTAGTCATAAAAGAGAAGACCACGATAACTGAAGTTTTCAGTGTCTCTTTAGCCCTAATGGGCGCCTTCATAGCGATCTCCGGAGCAGGAAACACTCTATCTTTAACTTCAGTGAATTTTGGCGATATAGCTGCTTTGGCAGCCGCTATTCTCATGTGTGTTTATACCTTAATCGGTAGGAAGGTGAGGAGATACACACCGCTTCTCTCTTATGTAGCGTATGTCTACCCCATCGCAGCCTTTGTAGCTCTCCCGACTACTATCTTCTCTGGAGAGCCGCTGATTGGCGCATACCTGATGGGAGACGTTCTTGCAGTCTTCGGCTTAGCTATTGTCTCAACCGTTTTGGGACATAGCCTATACAACTATGCTCTTAAGGAAATGAAAGCGATCATAGTTAATCTCTCAGCTCTCTTAGAGCCCTCGATAGCTTCTCTCCTTGCCTTTATATTATTCCAAGAAGAGCCCACTTTGATACAGGTATGTGGATACCTCCTTATCGTAGTGGCTATAACCCTCATAGCCCTCAGCCAGAAACGGAGTAGTCAAAAGTGATTACGCTCTTATCTGCTTCTTGATTAACATAAGCTGATCTTCAGTTATCGCGTCTATGGAGTATAACTCCTCAGCGACTTCACTAATCTTACACAAAGCATGAAGTTTTATACCCTCCTTTTCAAGTCTGCGTCTTCCTCCTTCCTCTCTATCCAGCATTACCACAGCATCATTCACAACTCCTCCCTCAGCTCTTATGGCAGAGGCAGCTCTTACTAAGGAAAGACCCGTAGTTACCAGATCATCCATCAGCAGAACCCTATCTCCGGGAAAGAGGAGCCCCTCTATCTTCCGTTCCCTTCCATGCAATCTCTTCGTCTTACGAATATAAAGGAAGGGTTTCTTCAGATGGAAGGCTGAAAGAGAAGCGAAAGGTATCCCCGCTGTCGGTATTCCAGCGATCCTTTCAAAGTTATCAACGCCCACGTTACTCTTTATAAATTCTATGTACAACTCTCCCACTTGACGAAATACATCTGGAAAGCTGGGTATTATGCGGAGGTCTATATAATATGGACTCATCCTTCCACTAGTGAGTTTGAACGTACCGAACCTAACCGCTCTAGTATGATGTAAAATCTTTGAGAGGTCCACTTTGATACGTCTATCCTTCTCCATAAAACAGCAACCCTTTACCTTAACCTTTTAAGGTTTCGTGGAATCTCAAGATAAACATTTTTCTCGCAGATTATGGGCGTTCCATTACCTTCTTAGCTAACTCTCGGAAAGGAATATTCGTCCTCCGGGCTAGAACTGAGAGAATATCCGTTAAATTGACATCTTGAGAGCCATTTGAAATAATCGCTTTAACGAAGGCATGAACCTCCTCGGGTTTCATCTTAGTACGCTCGGATATAAGTGCGATTATCCTAGAATTCAACTCTTTCTGAGCCTTAAACTCAGAAGCCTCTTTGAAGACATTCCTATTATTAACACTCTGAAGCCTCCGAAGAAGATTTAAAGAAAGCAACTGGTTAAGTATCTTTGGACTGACCCCTTCTTCAACTGCAATCTCTGAAAGAGGAACCCACTCATCATCAACTTTTATATGCGTTATACTCTCTCTCTTTACGTCATAGATGAATGCAGAGGCCCTCAAAGGATTCTTACGCGTCAATTCTATAACAGCGTTCCTAGTTTTTCTGATTTTAGGATGTTTATTAAAAAAATTCGATAGAAATACGTAAAAAATACAACAGCTCAATATTCAAGGTTCTTAGGCGAGGATGTTCCATTTTTTATTTTTGAATAGCTCACGAGAAAGTATGGTTTCAACTACTTGCTGTACATCAAATTTAATTAAAAGGTAGAGAGGAACTCTATTTGTTTCAGAGGGTTTAGGCATGGTGGACATTTGGCTCCCCTATGGTAAGACGGAGGTCTGCGTTAGGGTACCCGCTCGAACTCTCCTTGGTGAAGTTAGACCAGAGTTTCCAGAGGGTGTGGAAAAACCTGATTTCGAGATAAACCGTGCTTTGAGGGAGCCTCTTGTAGGAGAGCCTCTAAAGGACAGCGTAGATGGCAAAAAGAAGATTGCGATAGCCTTCTATGGATATATTCCCCCGCCTCTACTGAACTTGGTGGTTTCTAGTCTATTTAGAGAATTAATAGATGCGATGAATAGAGAAGTCTATCTGATTCTCCCTCAAGACTCTGAGATTTCTACTAGGACTTTGGACGTCGAAGCCCTATCAGGGCAACATAATAATTTGCAGATAAATGTAATAAGACACGACATAACCTCGAAAGATAAGGCGTATATAGGGAAGACTAGTTCAGGGAATAAAATCTATCTCAGTAGGACTTTCACTGAAGCCGATGTTAGAGTTACTATAAGTTCGGTTGGTTTACATCCCTTCGCAGGTTTTTCTGGGGGAAGAATGGCTGTTCTCCCAGGAGTGGCAATGGAAGAGTCTATTCAACGTTGTTACAAGTTACTAACCAATTCTGAGGCACGTCCAGGAAAACTCATAGACAACCCGGTTCATAAGGAGATGATGGAAGCTGCTAAAATGGCGGATATAGCCTTTACATTAAATCTAGTAATAAACCAGAGAGGAGAACTTCTAAGAGCCTTCAGTGGAGACGTTGAAAGGGCTTTCATGACTGCAGCAGAATTGAGCAGGAAGATCTCTTTCTCCTACGTAAAAGAAAAAGCCAATATTCTTGTGGTCAGTCCCGGGGGATATCCACAAGATTCGAACCTCTTCAGAGCCTTGAACTCGCTTATTTACTGTGCGGAGATCTTGAAGAGGAAAGGACATCTTATACTGGTTGCTGAATGCTCTGAGGGTTATGGAAATGAGGTATTTATAGACTGGTTTAAAAACTTCAGAGACGCTAAAAGCTTAGAGAAAGCTATAAAGAAGAAATACACTTACGGTGCACATCAAGCCTATTACCTCGCCAAAATCCTAGAAAAAGCAGAAGTTACTCTTGTTTCAACTCTCCCCGACTACTACACCAACAACCTGTTGGGAATTAAAACGGCTAAGGCAGTAAACTACGCATTGAACGCCGTCTTAAACGAAGTGAAAACCAAGGCTAATGTACTAGTGGTCCCCTTTGGTAATTTCACTCTCTTAAATCCAGAACAATAATTGATCACAGTGTATACAAGGAAACTTTAGTGGATCCCGTTCCTTCCTAATGGGCAAAAATAAATATCTAGCTTTTTTGATGACTCATGTGTAGTGGGTAAGTTGGAAGGCGACATTGTCTTCAGACCTTTCAGGGAATCTGACCTCAGAGAAGTGATGAATATAAATCTCTCCTGTCTTCCAGAGAATTACTCCAGCTACTTCTACATAGACCTCTACAAACGTTTTCCAAAGACCTTCCTTGTAGCTGAAGCTAATGGACGGTTAGTTGGCTATATTATGTGCAGAATCGAGACAGGCTTCTCTGTTTTAGATCGGCTCAGTTTAGTTAGGAAGGGACACGTAGTTTCAATCGCCGTTCTGGAAGAGTATAGAAAGCGAGGTATAGGCGAAGAGCTCCTCCAGAAAGCTATGAAGGGCATGGACCTCTACGGAGCCAGAGAATGCTACTTAGAAGTAAGAGTCAGCAATAAGCCTGCAATCAACTTATATAAAAAGAAGGGTTTCACTATCGTAAAGACCATAACGCGTTATTACATCGACGGGGAGAGCGCCTATCTCATGGCTAGAAGACTCCCCTAAAACAGTTTTTTCCTTTTGAAGACGCTCGAGGTATTATTGAAGATGGAAAAGCGCCGAAGACAAGGGATATTTACTTCAGCATTTACCAGTCTATGTATGCATGTGAAGAGGGAAACAGACTTATACGATTTTACTCGTTGACGGTATTAATCTATTGATCGATCGTAAGTGTTAAATAGAAGAGTTGAAATGGATATGAGAAGTTTGGGGGAGATGGTGAATTGATCGATTCATCTAAACCCTCCGAGAACTATTTTACTTTACACCCTTTTATCTTTTTATCTTAGCCTACGCTTCGATCATCATTAAAACGAAAAAGTTTTCGTTTAGACCGACCGCTATAATAGGGATGAAAATTTTTGAAGTCTGGAGTTGAGATCGCGGTTCAGAACGTTGTTGCGTCGGCGAAGCTGGGGCACAGCATCGATCTAGACGCTGTAGTAGTAGCTTTTCCAGAAGTTGAATATAGACCTGAGGTCTTCCCGGGTTTAGCCTTCAAGCTGAAGAAGCCTAAGACATGTACTTTGATCTTCAGCAGCGGAAGGATGGTCTGTACAGGAGCGAAGTCAGTGAAGGACGCCAGGAAAGCCGTCTTGAAGGTCGTTGGGAAGCTGAAGAGGGAAGGCATAGTGGGGCTGAGCAAGCCCGAGATAACGATCCAGAACGTCGTCGCCAAGGGAAGCCTAAACGGAGCGATGATCGATATCGAAAAACTACATGAATCCGCACGGTTTGACGATGAGGTAAGGACTATGTACGAGCCGGAGCAGTTCCCAGGGCTTATGTATCGCATGGAGGATCCCAGAGTCGTCTTCCTAGTCTTCTGCACGGGTCAGCTGGTCTG
>CAZOCN010000060.1:0-8071 GCA_964578315.1 uncultured Candidatus Bathyarchaeia archaeon | reverse complement strand
TCCAATAGAGGTTGGTTGGATGACGCCGCCTACTGGTGTTAGTTTTTCTCCGCGGACCGTCGCTATGTCATAATCCGTCGATTCTTTAGCCCCTCTTCGATCACCCCATATTGGATGCACCGCATTGTCCGTGACAGCTACATCAAAGTAATCACCCGCGAACACTAGTACACCGACGGAAGCTCCAGGCGCGGAGTACGTATTGACCACTGGATCCGAACTAGCATCTGTGATTAGTTGAGGACTTGTGAAGGTTACGCCTCTATCTGTTGATGATATATAACTTATATCGTAGTCATCGTTTGGTGTTGTAGTATCGTATTGTCTATCGCCAAACGTTATATGGACCGTACCATCACTCTGCACACCGATCGCTGGGAAGAATTGGTCATTATCAATACTGAAGATTTTTATAGGTTCCCACGTTGCTCCTTGATCTGTTGACCTTATGAAGACTATGTCTCCCTGATCATTTGGCCATCCAGCACCTTGAAGGTCAGGATTAGTTGTAGAGACTATGTATACGTTTCCTTCTTGGTCCACAGCAACGTGAGGAAACATTGAGGGCCATGCTCTAATGTCACCAGGCAAATACGTTCCGGGCTTCGCATAAAACACGTACGGGAGTTCGTTAGGTACTGTTGCAGCAAGGACCGGCGCTTCCCAGGTTCCTCCATAGTCAGTAGACCTTCTTATCCATATGGCGAAGTCGCCTGAAAGCCACGTTCCCTTATCGTCGTACCAAGCAACGTAAATCTCTCCTGGTGAGTCTCCCCATTCCACGTGGGTTCCGTGCAGAGTATTTGTGGTACTGGGGCCTGCAAGAATTATGGGTGAAGTCCAGCTGGTTCCCCTATCAGTTGAGATTACGACTTCGATCTGTACCGCCCCGGTATTCAGGAAATTTGTACAGCTTACAGCTAGTGCATTACCGCTAACATCGAACCAGTCCTTATCCAAAAAGCCCACATCACCAGTCTCTTGGTTGGCGATTATCGGCAAATCACTCCAAGTAGCTCCACTATCATCAGAGTACGCGATCATAAGAGCAGTATCACTAGTTGTCGCATTCAAACCTATGTAGCTGGCGTAAACTCTACCATCCGAACTCCATCTGGTCACAGGGTCATAAATGACATCGTAACCGTTCGGAATGGGCAAGTAAAATGGTCCATCCCAAGTAACCCCACCATCTAAAGATCTCATAGCTGAAATTCCATAGAATGGCGGTATCGGGGTCCCTGTACCATCTACAATAATGTTGTGGAAAATTGCAACCAATTGATTAGGGTTCAACGGGTTGGCACATATTGAGGGTTCAGATTGAGGCAACGTTAGAGATGGAGGCGGAGGTATTATAATGTTTGAGGACCAAGGCGGTATAACCGGAGAAAGCCTACCACCTTGATAGAGATCGCCTAACTTGTCTTTCTCTTCTAGACTACTCTTTAAGAAGCTCGCAGGCATCCCAGAGAGCATCTCTAACTTATCAACTAAGTACGGAGGTATGTTTACTTCCCGCTCTTCACCTTGCGCGTTGCGAGAGATAAAGGTTGGTGCGGTAGCCAATACTAAGACCGCCAATAGCATAGTCACCATAACGAGTTTACTTTTAAGCATCGTTCTCAACTCTCTCATTGAAAACAACATTAAAGGCTGATATGCTTATAAAAATTTGTAATTCTCTAAAGGGGGTTGTTGTATAAAGATTTTAATATTCGAGAGTTTTCCAGCTGGCCCCTCGCTTTAGATTTAAAATTTGTAAGGCTAAGGGTAGGAGTTGCCATCCATGCTTCACTGTTCCTAGCGATCCTTCAGCGCAGTCTCTTTCTGAGAACTTCTTAAGTCCATCGGAGGGGATGCTTTCTGAAGAGATCATGAAGGGGATTGGATCGCTGCTGTGTGCTTTTAGACGCCAGGGAGTGGCGTGGTCGGAGGTCACTAGGAAGGCGAGGTCTCTTAGATTCACCGAATCTAGGAGGGGACTGATGAAATACTCGTCGATTGTTTCTATGGCTTCCACTTTGCCTTCAAAGTCGCCGTCATGACCCGGCTCGTCTGGTCCCTTAAGGTGGACGTAAACCACGTCAACTCTATCTAGAAGAGACTTTGTCGCATGGAGTCTTATCCTCAAGTTGGCGATTTTATCCTCTGTGGGCGGTGGGGCCTTCTCCTCCTCCATCTTTAATAATCTAACGATACCACGCTCCACGGGCATCTCCGTCACGGCGCCGAAGCGTAAACCGAATAACCGCGATATAGGCGGTATTTCTGAAAGGCGCGCTCCTGAATCACGGAGTATCAAAGTGTTAGCCTTCAATCTTCCCTCTCTAGCTCTCCGCCTATTCACTGGATGATTACTTAGTATCTGCATAGCCTTCTCAGTGAAGATGTTTACAAGTCTCGCTGTTCTAGAGGCTTCAGGAGTGTCGTCTAGGGGATGGCAGATCAAGACTTCCATCTTGAAATCTTTTAGGGCTTCAGTTAATCTACCCACCCTGCCATAGGCGGGATCCGTATAACTTACGTTATCTGAGAGCCCGAGATCACTCCCAAATACAACAACCGCCCTATGACCGATAGAAGCCTTTACTTTAGCGTAGCCCCTCTCTTCACCGAATGAGAGCCCATTAAGAGCCTCAGCTAGGATTTTCGCCTCTTCCGATGAGAGATCTCGTCCACAGCGTCTATCTATGATTCTCCTAGTCCCATCTTCTACGGTAGCGAAATTCGCTCTGAAAGCTACTTCCACCCCTTCTCTTATTTGAACGCTGACTCCAAGAGCTTCGAGGGGTCCTCTAGCGAGATGATAACGGTTAGGGTTATATCCGAGGATAGAAATCACGGCGGTGTCGCTCTCTGGAGCAATGCCTTCACCAATGGAATACTGCATCCCGCATTGCGCCGTGGAGACGAGGCGATCCAAACCTGGCGTGGAGGCTTTCTCATAAGGTGTAGGCCCGTTAGGCTTATCGGCTGCACCATCTAAGACAAGGTAAAGAAGTTTCAAATGGAACTCTACCACCTATGAATTGATGTTAATCCCTTATTGATTTTATGGGAGAATCGGTAACTGGAGGAACTGTACCAAAATGGGGAAAGAAAATCAACAGACTCAAGAAGGTTTCATCTCTAATCCTATAATACAGCTTCCCACTTCAACGCGTTGATCCTCAACTCCGAGGAGCTTCTTTATTTTCATGTCTCCCTGTGGAGAGGGAACTCCGAAGACTGTTTTCTCTATGAAAGGAATAGAGGCGAGTTGCTTCGGAGTTCTAGGTAAGAAGACTATTCTGAGTTTTTTCCGCTCTTCCGGATCTCTTGGAAGTTTTTTAACGTAAACTACGAACTCATCCCAGAGGAATATGTTCGTTGGGTCCTTCTTCAAGGCTTCAATTTTCGCGTGATCCATAACTTGTTCGCCTACAATTAGGTCGCCGCATTCCATTCTAGTGTAGGGGTGATGGGGGTACTCAAACTCTTCAGTATCTATCACCATAGCTATGGTGTACCTCCTATCGATTGCTTCACGGAACCCTTTATTCACAGACTTGCACATACCCCATAAAATCTTATCTTCAGCTTTCTTCTCAATTTCTAAGAGGAGCTTTTTCTCGGTTTCATCTAGAAGTTTAACTGAGATTACACCCTTGCAATTTTTTAGTTCATCGAGGACTCTTCTGAGTTTGATGTCATCCAAACTTGATTGTTCCCTCCTAAATTAATTTCTACGTTTATGAACCTTAAGGAGGTTTTGTGGATGTAGCTTGCTCCCTTGAGTATTTGTTGAGTAGTGTGTCCTTAGCCATGGGTAGTTTTTCCGGATAATCTAGGGAATAGTGGACGCCTCTGCTTTCCTTTCTCATCATGGCGGAGTCTATTATCAACTCCGCGACTAGAACCATATTTCTCAGCTCCACTAATCCAGGAGTTAGGATGAAATCCCAGTAGTACTCATTTATCTCCTCCCGGAGTAGTTCTATACGTTTTTTAGCTCTTATCAACCGCTTATTAGAGCGGACTATACCAACGTAGTTCCACATAAGCTGGCGAATCTCCCTTCTATTCTGGGTAATAACAACGGCTTCGTCTAGATCCACTGCGTCTCCAGCCTCCCATGGAGCGAATCGTTCTAAGGGTGGAGGCTTCTTTAGGATTTCTCTGCATCTCTCAGCGGCTAGATGGGAGCAAACCAGTGCCTCAAGGAGGGAGTTGCTGGCTAATCTATTAGCTCCGTGTAGCCCAGTACAGGCCGTTTCTCCTATAGCGAAGAGATTCTTCACGTCTGTCTCTCCATTTACTGTGGTCCTCACCCCTCCACAGCAGTAATGGGCTGCTGGAACCACCGGTATCGGCTGTTCGGTGATGTCTATGCCGAAGGATAAACACTTCTCGTATATTCCGGGAAATCGGGTTTTGATGAAGTCGGGATCTTTGAAGGAGATGTCAAGGTATACACACTCATCACCACTCTTTTTGAGTTCGTTATCTATGGCACGGGCCACGATGTCTCTTGGAGCCAACTCTGCCATGGGGTGGTAATCCTTCATAAATCGCCTCCCTTTTCTATCGATTAGGATAGCTCCTTCTCCTCTTAGAGCCTCTGAGATTAGGAAGGGCTCTTCAGAGTTGATGTAGAGGGATGTGGGATGGAATTGCGTGAACTCCATATTCATTATAGTGGCTCCTGCCCTGTAAGCCATGGCTATTCCGTCGCCGGTTGCTATACTCGGATTTGTTGTGTGGAGGTAGACGTGTCCGATTCCTCCAGTTGCGAGTACTAGAATTCTAGTTGAAAAGTTTCTGATAATAGAGTTCTCTGCGTCGAGTACGTAGCATCCTATACACTTGTTGTCTTTCACTACTAAGTTGACAGCTATCTGGTTCTCTATCAGCCTTACTGAGGGGTGTTTAGTAACGCGTTTAAGGAGGACCCGCTCTACTTCCCTACCCGTCAAGTCTTTGGCGTGTACAATTCGACGTTTGCTGTGTCCGCCTTCTATGCCTAAGTCTAAAGCTCCGTTGGGTGTCTGTGTGAACCCAACCCCTAACTCTCGTAGCTCCTGTATCCTCGCCGGTCCCTCCTTCACTATTTTCTCCACAACTTCCCTCTTGCTCAGTCCATCTCCGCATACAAGTGTGTCCCTTATGTGATCTTCGAAAGAGTCTAGTGAAGATACAACTGCTGCTATGCCGCCTTGAGCGTAATTTGTGTTGGACTCTGCCCTTCCCTTCTTCGTTATGATAGTAACAGGGGCGAAATCTGCTATCTTAAGGGCGAAGAACAGCCCAGCTATCCCGCTTCCTATAACTAGAATATCTGAGGAATCGTTCATGACGTCCATGACGAATCAGGCTCCCACGTACTCCCTCCAATCTAGATAATTATAACGCGGCATTAACCCTTCGGCTTATTTAGTACTTTCCATAGCATCGTGGCTTTTAAGTCTTCCAAAAAATAAACAGGGATATTTCTGAGAGAAGGGGCTTTCAAGTAAACTTTACAACGGTCTCGTAAGTTTGGGTTTAAAGACTAAGGGGTTGGAGGAGTAATTTCTTTTTAGATAGAACCATTCTTTGTTACTATTTATCCTGTTAGTGGTATTATTTTAATAAGTGATTTTTTCCTTCCTTAGATAATTGTAGACCCTCTCTGCGGTCTTCTCCATACCGAAAGCCTTCATTATAGTCAGCGCTTCTGCGTAAGCCTTAGCCTTAATGACACGTTTAGTATCCGCGGATATATTCTCTAGATCATTGAAGAATACTTTTATAGCGTATTTACTATTCTTCACGAAGGTTTCGGCTTCCGAGACGCCGGCCTTTTTGTATTTGTCTATGGTCCAGTTGTAGATCTTCTGGTAGAGTTGCGGCTCGAAGATTCTCAGGACATCCCAAACGAGGAGCATCCATAAGGTGCCTACGTTTCCTTTGTTGATCATCCCCTTTGGGAACTTCTCTGCTATGAGGTGGATTGGAGTACCTGTTATTCCATGCTGAGCTATGCCTGTCTTGTACCCTTCAGCCCTTATGGCTTCGGCTATCTCCACAGTTCTTTTTATGTTAACTCCTAACTGTGGAACTATATTTCCTTCTGCGTCGACGCTAACTCCATGTTTCGTCCCGTTTGCTATTGCCAAACAATTAAGTTCTATATTCTCCTTCTTCAGCGCCTTGATAAAGTATAGGGCTTCCTCAACGGTAGTGAACTCGCGGATACCTATCTCACCTACCTCTCCCTCTTTTCCATAAGGAAAGGTTCCTAGTTGCTCTTCGAGGTAATGGAAGAGGTCGACAGATGTTCTGATTATCTCTCTCAGTTGATCAGCGACCTTAGTTTTACTTCTATCGAAGAGGAAAGAGGTGTCTATTGCGTAGCTTGTGAAGCCGGCTTTGATTCGGGCGTCTAACTCCTTCTTGACTCGTTCAAGCTCTTCTTCTGTTCCTTTTTTTACAGTCATATGATCGGCGTGGAGTACGTACCCGTACCAGCCGACCTTTTCAGCTGCTTTTCTAACTCGCTCAAAGAAGGCTGAGGGAGTGAGGCCGGTGTATCCTCCCTCTTTACTCATCTCAGAAAGGGCAAGTTCGAATATCAAGACCTGCCCTGTATCTTTAGCTGCCTTCAAAATTCCCTCTACAACATCCTGAGTGACTCTTGGGTTGACAGCTAAGACTATCTCTTTGGGTGGCGTGAGCGCATTGAATAGAAGAGCCCCGGGTAGAGGTTTTCTCGGTTCTTCGAAGAATTGTATGTAATCTTCTTTCATAGAATATGTCTCCATCTATTTTTACATGGGTAAATAGAACTTTGTTAACTTAATTAATTCTTTGTCTACCGCCCTCATCTTCTCTACTACTTTTCCCAGTTTTACGGGGACGATCTCCGTTCCCTTCAATACAGTAGCGTATCCAAACATCCTCTCTTTAGCCAGTTCCACCGCTGAGAGTCCAAGGCGGATACCTAAGATTCTATCATAGGAATTCGGCGGTCCTCCCCTCTGGACATGTCCAAGAATAACGGACCTTGTGGACTTTCCTGTCCTTTTCGATATCTCCTTCTCTAGAACCCTCGCGATTCCTCCCAGCCTAACGTGTCCAAAATCGTCTTTCTCGCGAGTAACTGTTATGAAATCCCCCAGATTCTCTGGTTTAGCTCCCTCTGCTACCGCGATTATGGTATAGGTTTTCCCCTTCTTCTCCCTTTCCTCTATAACTTTACAGATGGATTCTATGTCGAAGGGCTCTTCCGGGATTAGAATTATATGCGCCCCGCCGGCTAACCCCGCCATGAGAGTTAACCATCCCGAATATCGCCCCATAATTTCAACTATGACTACTCGATCATGAGACTTTGCGGTTGTATGCAGGCGAGTTATCGCGTCTGCGGCGATCTCAACCGCTGTTTGGAAACCAAGGCAGTAGTCGGTTTCAAGGAGATCGTTGTCAATCGTCTTTGGAACTCCTATTATGGGCATCCCCATATCGTAAAGTTTATTTGCAACCCCTAGAGTGTCGCCACCGCCTATAATTATAAGGGCGTCTAGACCGAACTTTTTGAAGTTCTCCTTCACTCTCTCTATTCCTTCTTTCGTCTTGAATGGGTTGATTCTAGAAGTTCCTAGAATCGTCCCTCCTACATGAAAGATTCCTTCGACGTCTCCTAATGAAAGTTGTTTCAAGTCACCTTCGATTAATCCCTTATAACCTCTGGAGACGCCATAGACCTCGAAACCATATTCTGTAGCCTTTCTAACAATAGCCTGAATAGCCGCGTTTAAACCTTGACAGTCTCCTCCACCAGTCATAACACCTATTCTCATCTTCTAGTTCCTTCCTCAAACTTTCATGTGCTAGGAAATCTCCACATTAATCTACTCTCTAAGAGTTAAAATATGTGATGGTGGTTTAATAAGCAATTTTGATATTTATTGATTGTTTTTGATAGTAGGGACTCAAGATACTAATGTTAAATATTCATGGAAATTTCAGCGCTATAAAAAGTTTAAAATACTCTAAAATATGTTTATTTTATAAAGATTGTTAGTTTAATCCTGTAGATTTAGAGAGT
>CAZOCN010000059.1:0-8072 GCA_964578315.1 uncultured Candidatus Bathyarchaeia archaeon | reverse complement strand
AATCCGCGATCATCGATGTCCACTCTGATATTATGCTTTTCTATTTCATCGGCGATCTTGATGGTGTCAGGGAGAAAATCGTCTGAGAGAGGGATCAACCTAACTTGTGTAGGCGCCAACCAGAGGGGAAGTCGTGGCACACCTTTCTGTTTATAGTCTCTGTAAGCCTTCTCAAGAATAGCGTAAATGTCTCGTTCTATAGCCCCGCTTGGTGAACAGTGAAGGATGAGCGGGTATTGCTGTGCTCCCTTTTCATCTACATAGGTGATACCGTATCTTTTAGCGTTCTCCACATCTATCTGATCCGTTGATAGGGCAGAAGCTTTGTCTAAGTTGTCAATGAAGTTAAACTCCCACTTCAGTATAAAGTAGAATATTCTGTCATCCCAAACCTCCACCAGCGCGGGTTTACCGAAGGTCTTCACTAAAGCCTCTATTATGTCTCTGTTCTGCTCGTAAAAGTCTCGAGTGAATCTTATAGCCAATTCATAGTCTTCTTTCTTCAAATCGAAACCTTCAAGGACATCAATGCAGAGTTTGAATCTCTTGAGGAATTCCTCCTTTGCCTGCGCGAGGTTGGCACATACAGCGTGACAATCTGGCATAGTAAAGGCCCTAAGCCTCCTCAATCCAACCAGTTCACCGCTCTTTTCTCTTCTGAAACTGTATCGGGTCAGCTCGTAGATTCTGAGGGGAAGCTGCTTGTAGGAGAATTTTGCATCGTGGAGCATTAAGAATTGACCGAAGCATGCAGCGAACCTTAGGAAATAATCTTTATCATCCGACCTTACAATGTACTGTCTGGCTGGAAAACGGTTCAGGTAATTGGCGAGGCTGGGATGTTGTAGATCGTACATTATAGGGGTCTCCACTTCCATAGCACCATACGCTATCACTTTCTCGGTTACATACCTCTCCATTAGAGACTTCACAAGTTTCCCCTTCGGGTAATACCTGAAATTCCCTGGATCGCTTCCGGGTTCGTAATCCACCATCTCCAAGCGCCTCATTAGAGTCACATGAGGAGGCATCTCGGAAACTTTTCTAGACTTTAAAACTTCGTATCTCGCGAACTTCTCCAGGTTTTCATTTCCTGAGAAATCATAATCGTCCAGCGGAATAAGCTTCCCGTCGGTTTGGATTATATACCACGAAGACTTCTGCTTTTCCTCAGCCTTCAGAGCCTCCGGGACTTTCTCTTCAACTTCCTTAACTTCCGCTGCAGTGATCACCATAAATCGTTCAGCTAGTGGGTGTCCTTTAATCGATATTGTAAACTGTTTGTTCCAGCCGAAGGGTGACTTGTGGACTTCAAATCCAGCGTCTTCAGCATACTTCGCTAGTACATCTAAAAGTCTCATCGCTTCTGCTGGTCTGGCTAGGTTATTGCTGAGGTGAGCGTAGGGATAGATTAGTATACGCTTTACGTTAAGCATATCCAGGGACTCTTTTATCCCTTTAATAGCCTCTCTTACGATAGCCTCGTCGTCTCCTTCCTCTATACAAGTGAAGATAACAGCCAAGTCTTCAAGTCTCTGTTCCTTGAAGTCGCTCTCTTCAGCGATCGCAGCCTCCTTCTTGATCAGTTTATACTCGATGAAGTCAGAGTGGAGTTGAAGTAGTCTCATAAGTACTCGCCTTTTAAATTATCAACTTCTATTTTTATTAAGGAATCGACTGATTAGTCTTTCCGTTTAGCCTCGGTATCTCCATTTCTCCAACATCTTATCTTTCTTAATCCTCTTTTTGTATTCTTTGTAGTGGTCTTTACAGAGGTACGCTCTCCTCGATGAACTTACATTTAATCCTGTTGAGCTTACTTTTTCAGATGAAATGGAGCGGATGGCTTCCTTATCACAACCTATCACGCTACATCGGATTCCCTTTGAGACTCTACCCATAGTCGGTCACTATTTCCTTCAGTTCTTAAAGGAATCAAAAAAGAGATCATGAACTTAAATTATTTCCTTTTTTTAATATACAAAAATAAAATTTAGAGTCTGTGGAGGATATAAACTAGTTTTTTGTTATATCTTTTTAGTTTTGTAAGAGTATTGTTCTAGAGAAAATTCGCCGTTCAGTGGTTTCGTTAACTCTTCAGTTATTGAAAAGTGGTTCTAGAAAAGAAAGGTTTGTATTTGAGACTCCAGAATAATTTTATGCGGGTTGGATTATGCCTACTAACCTCCCAAGCGAAGCTAAGCATAAATGGCATGAAGTTACTCTGGCTAAGCACCCCGCCGATAAACTGAGAAAGCTTCAGGAATTTCTAAGTCTTGTTCCGAAACATAAGGGGACGGAGAAGCTTAGGGCTCAAGTTAAACGGCAGATGGCGAACCTTAGGCGGGAGATCGAAGAAAGTAGAAGGAGGAAGGTTGGAGGAAGAGGCTCAACATTTTTCATTGAAAAGGAAGGGGCGGCTCAGATCATTATCGTGGGGGCCACAAACGTTGGAAGAAGCAGCCTTCTTAGGGCCGTTACAAATGCGAAGGTTAAGGTGTCGGCTCATCCCTTCGCAACCGTAAATCCAACCCCCGGTAGCTTCTACCATGAAGACCTTAACTTCCAGATTGTAGAGGCCCCTCCCTTCTTTAGAGGGATGTCTCAAGGTAAAGGTCTTGGACAGAAAACCCTAGCTCTAGTCCGCAATGCCGACTGCATATTAATCATGGTAGATCTATCCTCAGATCCAGTAAGCCAGTACAGAATGATCATTGATGAACTAGAAAGCTCCCGGATAACCCTCTCAAAACCAAAAACAAGAGTAATCATAGAGAAAACCTATAGAGGAGCAGGCTTGAGGATTATCGTATCAGGTCAACTTGTGAACTGCAACCTTAACGAAGTGGCGAGTCTTCTTAAAAGCTACGGTGTAATTGACGGAATCGTGAAGATATATGGAAAAGCTACATTAGACGATGTGGAAGACGCTATCTTCGGAACTACAGCCTATAAACCAGCAATCATAATAGCAAACAAATTAGATGTCCCTAAGGCTGAGGGTAAACTTGAGGAATTGAAAGCTATTCTAGGTTTTTCTCTCCCGTTACTCGCCATATCCTGTAAGACTGGCGTAGGATTGAAGAAGTTAGGTGAAGTACTGTTTAAAACACTAGAGATAGTCAGAGTTTACACGAAGGAACCCGGCGAAAAGAACCCCTCTCCGAAACCTTTCATACTAAAAAAAGGCGAAACAGTCATAGATTTAGCAAGGAAGATCCACAGTGACTTCTATAATCGTTTCAACTTTGCAAAGGTCTGGTCTGAAAGGCTTCCATACAGTCCAAGGAAGGTTGGGCAGTCTTTTCTACTTGAAGACGGCGATATAGTAGAATTGCACTTGAAGTGAACCTTCAAAATGTTAGCGTCAACCATATCGTCGGTTTTACCTTGAAGCTAGAGCTACTCTCTCCATCTCATTACGTTTCTTAACTGCGTAACTCTTCATATCATTATTCGCCGCGTTTATCAGCTCCTCAGCTAAGCACTCTTCCAGCGTCTTCGGATTGTTAAGGGCACTCTTTCTAGCCCCTTCAGATAGAAATCTCAGTGCTATATCAACACGCCTCTGGGGAGCTATATCAACTGCCAAGTGGTAAACTACGCCGCCATAACTTATTCTCGTGGTATCCTCGCAAGGCGCAGAATTCTCTACCGCTCTAACAAGAACCTCTATGGGGTTCCTCCCCGTCTGGAGATTTATTATCTCAAAGGCATTCCTAACAGTCTCAATAGCCTTAGTCTTCTTTCCTGAAGAGGCACCAGGTCTCATAAGTACATTTACCAGTCGCTCAACGATGTTCACTTCAGCCTTCTTGAACCTCCTATGTTCATGACGCCCCATGGAGTGAGGAATGTGAATAGGTTTGAACGAGATGTACTTCTTTAGACCTATATCATTAACTTCGATGCCCTCGAAACTCCACTTATCAAAGAGTTTTACGCTATCCTTAATTGCCAAAACCTCTCATCGTCCCCCTTCACTGCTTAAATATTAACGCATAGGTTTCTCTTTCCGTCCATAAACCAATTCCTTAAGGGATACACCGTTTACCATAAAAACTTGGTATCGAACTCCTGGGATGTCTCCCATGCTGCCTCCACGGGAGCCCCCTATCCCCCCGATGAGAACCTCATCGTGTTCATCTACCATGTTAAGCGCCCCGTCTCCAGGTAGGAAAGCCGTAACGACCTTCCCGTTCTTTATTAACTGAACCCTTACACATTTCCTTATGGCGCTGTTTGGCTGTTTACTCTCCACGCCCACTTTCTCTAAAACTATTCCCCTAGCCATGGGAGCGCCTTCTAAGGGGTCTGATTTAATATCTAACCTAAGCATTCGGCGTTTATAGTAGATATCGCTCCATCTGAACTTCTTCCTTTTCTTCAGTAACGATCTAGCTGCGAATTCACCTTTAGGAGATTTGGAGCCCAACTTACCTTCCCTTTTTGACCTCCTACCTTAAGATTAAGCAGTGATATATATGAATTGCGCGGCTTCTCACTTCTCAAACTTATAGGAGTCAGAAAGGTTTATTAGAATGGTGAATTGTTTACGATTGTGATTCCGAATCTAAACATAGGTAAATCAAAGGGTTGTAGATTTGTATCGTATCCGGATCTGAGAGCTATTTCGGAGGAAGTTTAATGTTTGAAGAAATAATTAGTAAAAATGGTGTCTTTATCTTATTCGTAACGCGGAGGGAGAATTTTTGAAATTAACTAATGAAGATATAATCCTGCTTCAGGACGCATTCTTCAAAGAGAAGGGGCTCGTTAGACAACACTTAGACTCCTACAATGAATTTATCGAGAAGGGCTTGCAGGAAGTGATCGATGAGGTAGGAGAGATCGTCATAGAGTCGCCGGAGAATCCATACGCGATTAAGTTCGGGAAGATTATGATCCTTAAGAGATCGAACTCGACGAAGATCATAACTGAACCCTACATCACCGAAGCCGATGGAACCTCCCACGAGATCTATCCTATGGAGGCTCGGTTCCGTAATCTCTCCTATGTTGTTCCCCTCTCATTAGAGATGACCCCCGTTATCGACGGGAGAGAACAAGACCCCGAACCAGTGTTCATAGGGGACCTTCCCGTTATGTTGAAGTCCGACCTTTGTATTCTCTCCCAACTTACAGAGAAGGAGCTCATAAAACAGGGAGAAGACCCAAACGATCCCGGTGGCTACTTTATAATTAATGGTTCTGAAAGAGTTATAGTGGCAATGGAAGATTTAGCTCCAAACCGCATTCTAGTGGATATAAACACTCGAGGAACAAAACCCGTTTATGAAGCGAAGATCTTCTCCACCACGGTTGGCTTTAGGGCTAGAATCGAAATGAGGATGAAATCTGACGGTGCCATATATGTTTCCATGCCTGGGGTTCCGACTGAACTACCCTTAATAATTCTCATGAGGGCTTTGGGGCTGAAATCGGATAAGGAGATAGCTGAGGCGGTATCCCTTAACAAACAGATCCAGAATTTACTTGACCCCTCCTTTGAGAAGGCTGCAGGAGTAGACACTATAGAGGAAGCAATTATCTACATTGGGAACCGTGTAGCTCACGGGCAGATAGAGGAGTACCGGCGGAGAAGAGCGGAGAATATTATAGACCGTAATCTCCTTCCCCATATCGGTAGAACGCCTGAGGCCCGCTTCGAAAAGGCTTTGTTCCTTGGAGAGATGGCCTGCAGAATTATAGAGCTCAGGTTGGGAAAGAGAAAACCAGACGACAAAGATCACTTCCAAAATAAACGATTGAAGCTCGCAGGGCCTCTACTAGCCGACCTATTCAGGGTTGCCTTCAGGAATCTATGCCGAGATATAAAATATCAACTGGAGAGGATGGGCGTAAAACGCCAGATGCTGAATGTTTCAGCGGGGGTCCGCCCAGGTATAATCACAGATAGACTACAGCACGCTCTTGCCACTGGGAACTGGGGTAGAGGGAGGGTAGGCGTCACTCAGCTACTGGACAGAACGAACATAATTTCAACTTTAAGCCATCTAAGAAGGTTGCAGTCTCCCCTCAGTAGAAGCCAGCCTAACTTCGAAGCCAGAGATCTTCATCCAACTCATTGGGGCCGCCTCTGTCCAAACGAGACGCCTGAAGGCTCCAACTGTGGTCTAGTAAAGAACCTCGCCCTCTCAGCAGCTATCTCCGTTGGTATAGATAGCAAATTAATCACTGAAATCCTGTATAGAATGGGTGTAGTTCCTTATCTTGAAGCAAGTGACGAATTGAAGGCAAAGGGCGCCAAAGTTTTTGTTGACGGCCGCCCAATTGGATTCGCTCAATCACCTAAGGAACTCGTAGAGAACATAAGGAGGAAACGTCGAAATAGAGAGATTCCTAAGGAAGTGAATGTTGCTTATCATCATATTAAGGAATTGGGAAGAGATGAAGTTTATGTAAACTGTGATGAAGGAAGAGTCTGTAGGCCCCTCATCGTAGTGGAGGATGGTGCTCCAAAACTTACCGAAGAACACCTGGAGAAGCTACGTTCAGGCGAGTGGGGATGGAGCGATCTAGTAAGGGAAGGAATAATCGAGTATTTAGATGCAGAGGAGGAGGAGGATGCGCTAGTAGCCTTAAACTTCGAGGATGTTACGGAGAAGCATACACATGTGGAGATATCTCCACACCTCATACTGGGTATTTGCTCTTCTCTAATACCCTACGCGGAACACAATCAATCTCCAAGGAACTCTTATGAAGCCGCCATGTCGAAGCAAGCCCTCGGAGTGAGCGCGACGAACTTCCAATTGCGAGTAGACTCACGGTCCCATATACTCCATTACCCCCAGACTCCGCTGGTTAGGACTAAACCTCTCACAGTAATCGGTTATGATTTGAGGCCCTCAGGACAGAACTGTATAGTGGCTGTTTTATCCTTCGAAGGTTACAATATGGAAGACGCTTTAATCTTCAATAAAGCGTCTATAGAAAGAGGTCTTGCGCGGTCTACTTTTTATAGGATATACGAGGCGGAGGGGCGTCAATATCTCGGGGGTCTGAAGGATAAATTCACGGTTCCTCAGCCTGGAATAAGAGGATACAGAGGTGAACAGTACTATCGCCTCTTGGAGAGCGACGGCATAATCGGTCCTGAAGCTAAGGTTGAAGGTGGAGATGTCCTGATAGGTAGAACAAGTCCCCCACGTTTCCTAGAGGAGTATAAAGAGTTCGAAGTTAGAGGGCCCTCCATGAGGGATACCTCAATAGATACACGAACATCTGAGGTCGGAATAGTGGATGCAGTTTTCATAACCGAAACGGGAGAGGGTAGCAAAATTATAAAGGTGAGGGTGCGGGATCAACGCATACCGGAGTTAGGTGACAAGTTTGCTTCACGTCATGGTCAGAAAGGCGTTATAGGCATGATTGTTCCCCAAGAGGATATGCCCTTTTCCTCTAAGGGTACGATCCCAGATATCATAATAAATCCTCATGCAATCCCATCTCGTATGACTATCGGGCAGTTCCTTGAATCGATGGCCGGGAAGGTTGCCGCCGCTAGAGGGAAGCCCGTCGATGGAACTCCATTCTCGAATGAGAAGCCGGAGGAAATAAAGAAGGAATTGATAAAGTTAGGCTACAGTTTCACTGGGCGTGAGGTCTTCTATAACGGAATAACCGGAGAACGCTTCATGGCAGATGTATTCGTTGGAGTAGTCTACTATCAGAAGCTTCATCACATGGTTGCCGATAAGATCCATGCTAGAGCCCGAGGTCAGGTACAGATGCTCACAAGGCAGCCGACAGAAGGACGGGCTAGAGGCGGAGGCTTAAGGTTTGGAGAGATGGAGAGGGACTGTCTTATTGGGCATGGAGCGGCGATGTTACTCCGTGATAGGTTACTTGAAGAGTCCGATAAATATCTACTTTACGTTTGTGAACGTTGCGGGTACATAGCTTATTACGACATAAAACAGCGTCGATATGTCTGTAGGCTCTGTGGAGAAAATGCGGAGATATCCCCAGTTGTCATATCCTACGCTTTCAAACTTCTCTTACAGGAGCTTATGAGCCTATGTGTCGCCCCCAGATTAGAACTTAAG
>CAZOCN010000058.1:0-8143 GCA_964578315.1 uncultured Candidatus Bathyarchaeia archaeon | reverse complement strand
TGATGTCTTGACCAGTAATGTTCTTTGAATCCTCCGAGGCTAGGAAAATCGCCAGATTCGCTACATCCTCTGCAGAGACCATCCTCCCAAAAGGAGAAGGCGACACAAACCTGCGTCTGATCTCATCTTCCGACACGTTCTCTGCCTTAGCAGCGTTCCGTATCACCCTCTCTATTCTAGGTCCTTCAACAGCCCCGGGGCAGATCGCGTTTACATTTATGTTGAACCTTCCAAGCTCAGCGGCTAGGCTTCTAGTGAATCCTATAAGGCCCATCTTCGTTGCACAGTAAGGAGTTCTGAGAGGAAGTGGCCGCTTTCCACTCATAGATGCGATGTTAATTATCTTCCCACTGCGTTGTGCTATCATATGAGGAACTACAGCCCTACAGCAAAGGAAAGCCCCCTTCAGATTCACGTTGAAGGTCTCATCCCATTCTTCCGGGGTAACCTCGTGGACGTAGGCTGTGGGACCTGCGATTCCAGAGTTATTGACGAGCACGTCAATCTTCCCAAACTCTTCCATAGTCCGTTCCACCATCCTGTTCACTTGGTCTATCTGGGTTATATCAGTGGTATTCACGAGAGCCCTTCTACCCATCAACCTGACCTCACGAGCAACCTCCTCCATCTTCCTTGTTGAACGAGCAGCTAGAGATACATAGGCACCCTCACGAGCAAAGGCTAAGGCTATCGCGCGCCCAATACCTCTCCCTCCACCGGTTATTATGGCAACTTTACTGAAGAGTTTCATTCCTACCACCCTTCCTAACTAAGCATTATCAATCCCTAATAAGAGAGAGGGTTCATCTCTGATTATACTGCTTTTTCCGATACTCTTCTAGGAGCTCCTTCGCTCTATCAAGCCTTATCTTCCTTTCACTCACCATCCTTTCGACGAGGAGGTCTATGAGGTCTCCAGTCGCTCCAGCCATTATAGCTATGTTCCTAGCGTGAAGAGACATATGGCCTCTCTGTATCCCTTCATCAGCGAGGGCGCGTAGGGCGCCAAGGTTCTGGGCTAAACCAACGGCGGCTAGAACCTCACCGAGTTCTCTAGCCGTCTTTACACCCAGTATTTTCAGAGCGATCTTGGCTATAGGGTGAACCTTCGTTGCTCCGCCTATAATCCCTACCGCCATGGGGAGTTCTATAGAGCCTACTAGGTCTCCGTCCGCATTCTTCTCCCAAACAGAGAGGGGGGAGTAGTGCCCTGAGAGAGCTGCGTAAGCGTGGGCACCGGCTTCGATGGCTCTATGATCATTGCAGGTGGCGATCACCACCGCTATGATACCGTTGAGTATTCCCTTGTTATGCGTTGATGCACGATAAGGGTCGGCTGCTGCGAAGGAGTACGCCTCAACTATCCCATCCACGATCTCTTCTCCACCCACTTCCTTCTTATCCACGACTACCCAGGCTCTAGCTAACCTCTCAGTCGCTAGATTTGATATAATCCTCAGATATACTCGGCCTCCAGTGATCCTTTGGATTAGGGGAGCTACCGCTTCGGCCATGGTGTTCACCGCATTGGCGCCCATGGCATCCCTACAATCCACATACAAATGCGTAATGACCATTGGTCCCGTAATCGTCTGGATCACCCTAGCGCTCAAGTCCTTCGCGCCTCCACCAACTGAGACTAAGAGAGGGTCCTGCTCATTCGCCTTCTCAATTATCTCCTCTCTATGCTGGAGGATGGCCATCATAGCCCTGTGAGGATCTTTGACACCTATTGTCTGAATCTGCCCTATCATAACCGGCTCAGTGCTACTTGCGAAGAACCCTCCTCTACTCCGCGCCATCTTAGCCGCGTAGCTAGCCGCTGCTACCACTGAAGGCTCCTCAATAGCCATGGGTATGAGGTAGTCTCTTCCGTTAATCAGGAAGTTGACTGCGATTCCTAGAGGGATTGGAATAGCTCCGATGACATTCTCAATCATTCTGTCTGCTAGGTCTAGGCTTAGAGAGCCAGTTGACTGAAGAAGAGCTGCTTCTTCATTGGTGAGATCGGCGAATTCCTTAACGTACTTCATCCTCTCTCTCGGTGAAAGTTTGTAGAAACCTGAAATTCTAGAGGTTCTCTCCATTAACTATCCCTTCAGTAGTAATTATCAACGTTCATTGATCGATAAGAATTTAACCTATTAAAAGGATAGTTGATGTTAAAGTGGATTTACATCCTTTTCTATTAAATGGAGGTTTGTTTGTGCCTCACCATGAGGCGATGCTCTATGATAAGGCTGGTGGAGGTAAAGTTAAGTGTAAACTATGTGAGAGGAGGTGTCTGATTCCGGAAGGGAAGTGGGGCTTCTGCGGCGTCCGCAGGAATGAGAACGGCGAGCTTAAATCAATCGTCTATGGGAAGGCTTGTTCGCTCAACGTTGATCCTATAACTAAGAAGCCTCTCGCACACTTCCATCCTGGATCCTTAGTTTTATCTATAAGCACTATAGGCTGTAATTTTCGATGTCGCTTCTGCGATAATTGGGTTATTAGTCAGAAAAGGGAGGTCATCGGTAAAGACTATATGCCCGAGGAGGTTGTAAAGGCGGCTAAGGAGAATGACTGTCAAGGAATAAGCTACACCTACACAGAGCCCACAGTCTTCTTCGAATACGCTCTCGACACCGCGAAGTTAGCACATAAAGAAGGGCTTTTCAACACCTTTGTCACGAACGGGTATATGACACCTGAAGCTATAAAGGAGATAGCTCCCTTCCTAGATGCTGCCACCGTTGATTTTAAGGGAGGAGGCGACCCCAAATTCTACTGGGAGCTTATGAGCGTTCCATCCGTAGACCCCATCTACAACGCCTTATTGGAGATGAAACGATGTGGAATACATATAGAAGTCACTAATCTAGTAGTCACTAAAGTGGGAGATTCTATGAAGAGAGTTAAGAAACTGGCTGCTTGGATCTCGGAGAACTTAGGTCCAGACACGCCTTTCCATCTCTTGAGGTTCCATCCAGACTACAAGCTTACATACCTTCCCTCAACACCCTTATCCACCCTCGAGAGGGCCTATGAAGTCTCAAAGGAGGCTGGATTGAGATACGTTTATCTCGGGAACGTTCCGGGACACCGATGGGAGAATACTTACTGCCCAAACTGCGGCGAGTTACTAATCAAACGGTTCAGTTTTGGAATCATCAAATGGAGGTTAAATAAGGAGAAGAAATGTCCAAATTGCGGTGAAGAGATTCCTATAATCGGGGATTTTCATCCGGCTGGATACGCCTTTCCTTACTCCCTAATCTGATTCTTTTGGAGTTGGCGGTATTTGTGGACTATATTTAGACCGGACGCGGTGAAGGTGTTGACGGATAAGAAGGCACGGAGAAGCCTTAAACGGTATTTCTCCGTGATGCAGAATAAATTACCAGCGAAGTTTATGATAGCTAAGAAGTTACCGGCATCCTTCCGCATGGAGGATTCTCTGAGCGAACTCTGGAAGAAACACGACAGACTGACAGAAGAATATCAGCGCCTTGAGGAGAAAGTAGACTCGAGACTGGTCAAGTTGGAAGATCTGGAAACGCCAGCGAAGTCTTACTTGGATTTGAAGGTGGAGATCGCCAAGCGTATGATGGAGAGCTGTCATTTCTGCATCCGTAGATGCGGAGTGAATAGATGGAAAGGAGAACTCGGTTACTGTAAATGCGGAAGTGACGAAATGCGCATTTCGAGTATCTTCGCTCATACAGGGGAAGAGCCGGAATTGGTTCCTTCTGGGACAATATTCACCCTCGGATGCACCATGAAATGTCTACATTGCCAGAACTGGTCGATATCCCAATGGTTTGAAGAGGGAGAGCCTTTCACTCCTGAGGAGACGGCTAGGGAGGTGGAGAACCTCCGGAAGAGAGGATGTCGGAATGTGAACCTTGTAGGCGGAGAACCTACGCCCTGGCTCTTTCACTGGCTTGAGACACTCAGGCACGTAGATTTGAATGTTCCGGTAGTCTGGAACTCGAACTCTTACTACAGTGAAGAAACCATGCGCTTATTAGCTGGATTCGCTGATGTCTACCTCCTAGACTTCAAGTATGGCGAGGATAAATGTGCGGAGAGAATCTCCAGCGCTCCGGGCTACTGGAAAGCATGCACTAGAAACCACCTATACGCAAAGGCCCACGGAGAACTCATAATCCGCGTTCTGGTTCTACCGGAGCACTTAGAGTGTTGTACTAGGAAGATCTTGAATTGGATAGGAAGGAATCTCGGGACATGGGTTAGAGTGAATGTGATGTTTCAATACAGGCCCGAATGGAGAGCTCATGAAGTTCCAGAGTTAAGGAGGAGGCTCACTTGGAATGAGAGGGAGAGAGCGATCGAGCTAGCTAAGGATGCAGGTTTGACAAACTTCATAACATAAAATCTTCATTATATCTATTTGGAGGTTGTTTAGGATTGAGAAGTTTCGAAGTTAGACATTTAGATGTCTTCACCTCAAAAGCCTTTTCAGGGAACCCATTGATGGTCGTCATGGACGCTGAAGGACTCGAGAGTACGGAGATGCAGGCTATAGCTGCAGAATTTAATATGCCAGAGACAACCTTTATTCTACCCCCAGAAAAGCCCGGGAACGATTATAAAGTGAGGATCTTCACACCTCTAAAGGAGATCCCCTTTGCAGGACACCCCATAGTAGGCACCGCTCACGTAGTTGTCACTGAAGAAATAGTGAAGGTTAAGAAGCCCAGGTGCACTCTAAAACATGAGACAGGCATAGGAGTTCTACCCATAGAAGTAATCTTCGACGATGAAGGAGCCCCGCGAGTTGTTATGACGCAGGGAAGACCAGAATTCTTTTCGATTCTGAAGGAGGAGCAAATATCCTCCGTGGCAGAAGCCTTAGGAGTCAATGAAGAAGAAATAAGAGAGACTGGATTGGCGCCTCAAGTGGTGTCAACGGGTCTCCCTCAACTCTTCGTCCCTCTCAAAAGACTGGAAACCATCTCAAAACTCACTCCGGACCTTAGGAAAGTTAAGAAGATAGAGGAGGAACTCGGCCTCGAAGGAGTCGGCGTCTTCACCCTCGAAACCCGAAGTAGAGAAGCCTCCGTTCACCTTCGTTTCTTTGCGCCGAGCATAGGCATCGAAGAGGACGCGGCAGCTGGAAGCGCCGCTGGAGGGTTAGGAGCTTACCTTGCGAAATGGAAGGTTTTACCGGAAGAGAAGCTGGGAGACTTCTCAGTTGAGCAGGGCCTAGAAATGGGAAGACCGAGTATGTTATATGTTAATGTGGAGGTTAAAGACGGGAACCCTGTAAAAGTGAAGGTTGGGGGTTACTCTGTTACATTATTGAAGGGGACGCTTAGGCTTCCATGAAAAGGTTCTATATACGCAAATAATATTATTTCTCTAGATGCCTTCCATAGTGTAAGAGTGAGTGATCCTTTATGATGGTTGAGCGAGGAATGAAAATAGAGGATATTGACACTCCAGCCCTTCTACTAGACTTAGATAAGTTAGAGAGGAATATCAAGAAGATGGCGGATTTCTTCAAGGACAAACCTACTAAACTTAGGCCTCATATTAAAACCCATAAAACCCCCATAATCGCTCATAAGCAGATTAGGGCGGGTGCTGAAGGGATAGCTTGCCAGAAACTTGGTGAAGCAGAGGTTATGGTTGAATCCGGTATACCCGATGTCTTCATAACAAATGAGGTCGTAGGATGGAACAAAGTCCTACGCCTAGCGAAGCTTGCTCACCACAGCAATATAAGCGTCGTAGTGGATAATCCAGAGAATGTTAAGCAGTTATCCGAAGCCGCTTCGAGGGAGGACGTAACAATCAATGTTCTAGTGGAAGTGAATGTCGGTATGGACCGCTGCGGCGTCCCTCCGGGTAAGCCGGTTGTTTCCCTCGCAAAGAAGGTTATTGACGCTGAAGGGTTACATTTCAAAGGGATACTGGGCTATGAGGGGCACTGCGTCCTACTAGATGATTATGAGAAAAAGAAAAATCTCTGTTTGAAAGCTATGGCACTCAACATTGAGACCAGAGACCTCCTAATGAAGTCTGGAGTAGAGGTGGAAGAGGTTTGCGCTGGAGGAACCAGCACCTATGACATCTCAGGAGTGTATCCCGGGATTACGGAAATACATCCAGGCACCTATGCGACGATGGATTTGAAGTTCAAGAGGATGGGTATACCCTTCGAATGCGCTGTTAGCCTATTGACTATGGTTATCAGCACACCGGTTCCTGGGAGGGCTACAGTGGACGCTGGAATGAAAGCGATCAGCCAAGAGTTCGGAATACCGGAGGCTAAGACTGAAGGGGTGGACCTCATCCACTTATACGAGGAGCATGGCCTCCTCAAACTAAGTGGAGCGGCGGAGAAATTGAAGCCTGGAGATAAAATCGAGTTTATACCCACCCATGGATGCACAACAATAAATCTCCACGACAAGTTTTACTGTGTTAGGAAGGGCTACTTGGAAGCGGTATGGAAGATAGCCGCACGAGGAAAATTCTCATAAACAAAAATCTTCTATTTTTTTCAGGAGGAGTTGATAAAAAGTCTTTTTCCTATTCATGAACGGTATTCTCCAAAATAGACATAGGAAATGGGAGAGGTTCCGTTAAGAGTATCCCGATTCGGTAGAGGACTCTACCTGATGCGACTAAGAGAGGGGAGAGGAGTTTTATCAATAGACCTAACAATGACTATAAGGATATGACCGCGTTGGAGAATAGCTCAGTAAAGGGCATTTTAAAGACATGCCCTAAGTATTCTAAGAAGCCTTCGATCTCTATTCTTTAACACCTCATTCGGATCCTTATCCTTGTAAGTGTAGAAGCCTTCACCGCTCTTGAAACCGAGTTTTCCCTCCTCAATTAATCTAGTTAGGACTTCTTGGGGTTTTTTAGAGCAATCTAGATCTTTATAGAGGTCTCCTGAAAGGTGATAGAATACGTCTAAACCTCCGAAATCGGCGACTTGGAAAGGCCCCAGCACTGGATATCTGAAGCCCGGCCCGTAACTTACGGCTGTGTCTATATCCTCAGCACTTGCTACACCACTCTCTAATAGATTGAGCGCTTCCCTGAAGAGGGCGATTTGTAGGCGATTGCCTACGAAGCCTGGTACGGGCTTAAGGATAAGTATGGGTTTCTTTCCTATCTTCGTGAGGACTTCTTTTGTTCTTTGAACAGTCTCATCTGTTGTTTTCTCTCCTTTCATCATCTCAACGAGGGGGATTATATGCGGTGGATTCCACCAATTCGTCCCTATAACTCTCTCCGGTTTCTCTGTGGCGTTGGCTATCTCAGTTATGCTTAAACCTGAAGTGTTAGAGGCTAAAATCGCTTGATCTGGTGTGTTACTGTCCAACTTTCTGAAGATCTGCTGTTTCAGATCCATCTCCTCTGGAACCGCCTCCGTCACATACTCCACATCTCTAACCGCGCTTTCTAGATTCACTGAAGTTTGAATTCTAGATAGGACTCTGGCTGACTCTTCGGGAGTTATAAGGTGATTTTCAACGAAGAACTCTAGATTAGCTCTTATCTTAACCATTGCTTCCTCTAGAACCCTTTCATTAATGTCGATCAGTTTTACTGTGCATCCGGCTTGAGCGAAGACCTGTGCTATTCCATGCCCCATCGTTCCAGCGCCTACTACAGCCACCTTTAAATCTTCAATGTTCAATCAACCACCATCCCATTACAAAATAGATACCTCTAATCGTATTTTTTACTAACTCACATATTTGCTAATTGCGAGTTGTCCTTTACGGGGAGCTAAGTGACTAATTTAGAAAGGTAACTGAAGAATTAATGAAAAATTCCACTTACTTCCCTAATATCATACGGCTCTGAGGGAGGACCTAGCACCGCAAGCATCACATACTAGGAAGAAGAGGCGTTTCTCCTTAACGATTCTCGTATCGGGCCTCTTACATATCGGACATATCACAAACTCATTCACATACCTCTTTATGAGAGAGTTGAGAGTCTCCGGCGGAAATCGTCCCTGAAAGACTACCCGTGTTCCATCATAATTTCCGGCAGTAGCCATCTCTCGGGTTAGGAACTTCATTAGATGGTGAGGGTCTCTACCTATGGTTTCACGGATATCTTTGAAGTTGTGTATTATAGTTTTGGCGCCGAAGATGGAGGATCTAAC
>CAZOCN010000057.1:5651-8412 GCA_964578315.1 uncultured Candidatus Bathyarchaeia archaeon | reverse complement strand
ATTCTAGATTTTATTGGTATGGTGGAGGACGCTTTTGATTCTATGTGGATCTCGGATCATTTCGTCCCTTGGGCTACCTTCCAGAGTGTGGAGACAGACATCCTAGAGGCTTGGACTACCCTCTCCTATCTCTCAGGGGTCTTCAGTAAACCTAAATTCGGGAACATAGTTCTCTGCAATTCTTACCGGAACCCCGCCCTACTAGCGAAGATGGGGGCAACGTTGGATGCTTTAACTGGAGGTAGATTCATAATGGGCATCGGGGCTGGTTGGAAAGAGGACGAGTACATAGCCTATGGATACGAGTTCCCAAGCGCTTCTGTCAGAATAGGGCAGTTGGAAGAGGGAGTTCAGATAATTCGGCTGTTATGGAGAGAAGACAACGTCACTTTCCATGGTAAATATTACAGGATAAGGGACGCCTACTGTGATCCTAAACCAGACCCAGTTCCTCCCATAATGATTGGAGGGGGCGGGGAGAAACTCCTCCTCAGAGTGGTAGCTAAATACGCAGACTGGTGGAATCTCCCAAACGCAACAGTGAGTGAATACGGACATAAACTTGATGTTTTAGAGAAGCACTGCAAGGCTGTCGGCAGAGACTTCAGTGAGATTAAGAAGACTCTGGGAGGGTTCGTTGCTATAGCTGAGAAGGAATCCGAGGCGAAGAAAATAGCCTCCGCGAGTCCCTTCCTTAAGAGCCAGAGTTGGGATGCCCATTTCATAGGAACTCCCGAAAGGGTAATTGAGAGGTTAGGAGAGTACGTTAATCTAGGAGTGGAACTTTTCATACTCCGCTTTCTAGACTTTCCTTCAACAAAAGGCGCTGATCTATTCATAGAGAAGGTCGTAGATGAATTCAAGTAGGCAGATACATGGGCTCATGTAACACATTGAATTAACAAAGGCTGAAATATAACTTAGAGAGCTAATGATCAAAGTAAAGATACCGATCTTGATCTCCGTAACTACGACAATCTCGAAGAAGAGTCACTCTTCGTAACTATATCCTATGCATCGGATATTCTCTAATCCACTTGACTGTAGTCCTAGCATTGTGGAAGGCTCAAGTTGACCATGAAACCTCTTTATAAAATGCTTCAGAGTCTCTTTTCCCAAGTTCCTAAATTTTAAGTCCACAATCTTCCATCTGCCAGTTGAAGCGTCCCTTCCGATGAAGAAGACCGTGAAGGCCTTGAATTTACTATGAGTTAGAGCTCGTTCAAGACAAGCAGTAAGCGCATCTTCACAGTCAAAGAAAATTTTGGTATCAACAGAGAACCACTCCTTAAACTTATAAGAAGGAACACTAAAATCTCCATGCTCCATCCTTAACTTCTCAATAAAGGAAGAGAAGGAGATCACTCCCTCACCCTCAGAAGGCAAATATAGAACACCGAGAATAGAAGAGAGCCTGCCGACTAATAAACTATCCATTCACACATGATTTTTACTTTCTAAAAAACAAGCAGTGTAATGTTTAGCCTTAATTTTACGATTTAAATTACGATATAAGATTAAATATTGGTTATTTTCATAAAAACACCTTAAATACAGCTTTATTTTCTATTTTAGGCTTGGAAGGTGCCCACATGACCTACTGTTCCATCTCCGACGTTAAAACTAGGCTGAGAATAACAACCTCTGACTGGGACCTGGAAATTGAAGATCTAATCTCAGAGGCGCAATCTGTGATAGACAATCGACTGAAAAGCTACACTGCAACTCCCTTGACTACAGTGCCAGAGATAATCCGGTACTCCTGCGCCGATATAGCAGCTGGCCTCTTCAAGATGAGGCGCGTAGAAACTGAAGAGGAAGGGAAAGTCCTCCGGAAGGAGGGATTAGAGAAGTTAGACGAGTACATAGATCAAACCTACCATAGGGAGGCTCTCAGAAGGGCATGAGCGTATCCGATCCCGTGAAAGAAATCTACGATGAATTAATCCTACGGATTAGGGAAGTCTCCGATTTCAGCGACCGCGTCTACAAGACTGTATACGAGAAGGAGAGGGTTGTGGACTATCCATGCTGCTACATCACGGTCCAGAAAGTGACTAAGGGTCAAGGCGCTCTCAACCAAGAAGTCTGGAGCGTCATCTTCCAAACGGAGATTGTAAACAGAACCTTCGCTAAAGGGCTTCCCGAAAGTTTGGGAGAATTGACGAATTTGGTGAAGAAGGTAGAGGACAAACTGAAGGAAGATCCGAGCCTAGGGGGAAGATGCAACGACTCCAGCGTCGAAGAGCCCACTTATAGGGTAAGCAAGGAGGAAGGCGAAGTTTGGCTTCATGCGGTCATGGGCATCAGAGCTTTAAAACTTGTTTAGGAGGTAGGGAAGAGAATTGTCGGACATCGGAGCTCCTGAGAAGACTGTCTTCGCGCGGAATGTGAACATCTACAAGCAGATAACTCCTGAGGAGATAAAATACGCCGAGGCAGAGAGCATACGGATGGAGTGGGGATACAGCCTTTATGAGGAAGAGGTTCTAGGTTCAGCAATCCCCGTTCAAGGGACTGGAGTCTTCAGCGGAACCATAAACATAGAGTCTCTTTACACTACAGACGAAGAATTTTCTAGTTTCATAACGCCTGACAGCGACGGACAGATTCCTGAGAAGACATTATACATCAAGGAGAAGGACTCGCAGGGAACACCGACAACAAAAACTTGGACTGTTAAAGCCCGATTTAATAGGGTGGAGCACGTCGCGCGGAAAGGCGGCTTTGTCCGTTGTAACGTGAGTGGAGTTCTCACCCA
>CAZOCN010000057.1:0-5641 GCA_964578315.1 uncultured Candidatus Bathyarchaeia archaeon | reverse complement strand
GACCTAAGGTGACCATTACCTTCCAGGTGGACTCCTCAGCGGCAACCGAGAAACTAGATAGGTACGTTAGAGAGATGGGAACTACTATACAGATGGCACTCAAGAACGTGGCATCAAAGGCGATAAATAACGCTACGTCAAGGGCTAGGGAGAGTCTGAAGAACCCCGCCGGGTACATCCGACATCTCTACAAACGCCTAGGCGATCGAGAAGTTATCATAGGTAACGATCATAAGGCTGCATGGATCCTAGAGTTCGGCTCTAAACCTCACAGGATAACTCCGAAATCCGCAAGGGCATTGAAGATATACTCTGGCGGGGAAGCCTCCTTCTTAAGAAGGGTGGAGCACCCTGGAACTAGACCCAGACTCATTCTCCATTCCGCTATAACCCCTAGAGAAGCAATCGAATGCTTCAGCCACGCCTTGAGGGAACTTCTATGACCAAGGTTAGGTCCGGTCCTTCACTTGAAGAAATTGAAGAGATCAGCAGATGGCACGAGGAGGACAGACGCCTGAAGAGACTTGCTGAGAAGGCTTCGTGGAAGACCATCGACCAGATCTTAGCGGATGTTGAGAGACTCTACGAGGTTTACATCCCCGAGATAGATGGAAAGATACGATACAAGAAGCTGACCCAAGCCGAATACTTAGAGATAGCCAAGATAGAGGACCCGGAGGTCTTCGCTCAGGAGATGCTCTTTAGAATGTGGAGGAAGGGCGATCCGAATGTTACATTGGAGAAGGTGAAAAAGCTTCCCTTCGACCTCGTCATCACCATACAAAATAGAATACATGAAGCCACTCCCTTCCTCCACATAGAGAAGGTCGGCGAAGCCCTAAAGAATAACCCTTGGTTACAACTAATGACCCTCCTTCTTCGAAAGTATCCAGGCTACACATTGGACAAACTCCTCAAAGAGACGCCGGAGAGGATAAGTCTACTCATAAAGGGACTAGAGGAGACGGAGAGTGACTGAAGAGAACGTCGTGGAGATAATCCTTAGGGCTCGAGATGAAGCAACCCCTGCCTTTCAACGCGTGAGAGAGGAGATACGCCAACATCAAGAGGCGATTAACACTCTGAGGATGTATTACCAGCAACAGAACCTCTCAATTCACGCCACTTCAAGAGCCTTCCGAAACTTCGCTTCCATATTCAGGAAGGCACAGTCCATGCTCACGAGTTACCAGGTGAGCATGATAAGGATCAATCAACTTCAAAACCGCCTCGCAGAAGCCCAAAGAGTATACAATGAAGCATTGCGGACAGGGGACACAGAGAGGGCAGGTAAAGCCTTAGAAGACCTCAGAGAGGCCCATCTGGCTCTCAAGCAGGCTCAAGTAGAGAACGTCTTGATGCTTAGCACCTTCATCGGTCAGATTCCCGCTTTTATAGCCAGCCTCATGAGTGCCCGTTTAAATCTAATGATGCTTCAGATGCAGGCGAATCAGACGAGCGCCTCTCTGGCTACCATGTGGTCGTTAGTTCCCGGGATAGGATGGGTTACTCTCGGCGTTTCTCTGGGGATGCAAGTGGGGGCTATGGCGGCTTACGCCCAAGCCAACAGAGCCCCTCCGCGTCTCCAGCGTGGAGGAGTTGTAACGCGGACGGGCTTAGCTATCGTGGAGAGAGGAGAACACATAATTCCAGCCAAGGCTAAGGGGGAGGTTCACATTCATATTCAACAGTTAACCTTGGCGAGGGAAGGGTTATCTCCTGAGGCTTGGCTGCGGAGTCTGGGGAGGAGTATTAGAAGTTACACGAGGATGATCTGGTAATGAGCCAAAATAAACCCAGCTTTTCAGTCGAGTATTCGCAAGATGGAACGAACTTCACTGATGTCTCCTCCGACCTCTTAAGTCTAGAGGTGACACTCCAAGACCTGAGGGCGGGATGTAATCAGTTCACGCTTGAACTCAATAATGAAGAAGGGAAGTATGATTCTATCTTTCCAGCTATACCCTCAGAGGCAGGATTGAATTATTATTGGCGATTCAAAATTAATGGCAGAACGATCCTGATCGGTAAGAGCGAAGTTGTAGCGTCTGAACTGAGAGAGGATGGGGAAACCCTCCAGATAGAGGGCACCGGACTAGACGGAGTCTTGGCGGAGCGTAAGGCCTATCCTAAGGTGTATAGGGGGCGGAGAGGCGACGACTTAATCTATGACCAATTCAGCCTCACTGGTCCTGAAGACGTCAACTACTCGTCTCCGAGTACAGCTGGGAGAGTGAGTTTAGATATCAAAGAGAGTGGAAAAGTGAGTTTGAGGGATGTGATTCAGAATGTTGCGGAGCAACTCGACTACGATGCTTTCGTGGATTGTAGGACAAAACCTGCAACTCTCCAGTTTTCATCGAAGGGTGACCAGAACAAGAGGTTGAATGTGATTTTAAGAAGTGAACCCTTCAGCTCTCAGAATAACATAGTATCGATTCGTCAACCTAGAAGTTTGAGGGAGCTTAAGAATTATCTAACTCTTGTAAAGGGGGCTGTCTTCAGGTCTGAGATACCCCATGATAGGGATAGCTGGACAGAAGCTGTTTACTCCGGTGTAGACACCTATTGGGTTGCCGTGGAAGGGAGCGTTTCGGTTGATGAAGACCAATACTTAGGAAACTATTGTATAAAAGGGGAGAAGAGAGGTGCAGCACCAAACTTCTATCTGGCTATTCTGAGCACGGGTTACGGGACCTATTTTAACCCGGATAACGAGGATGTAGATCAGCTTTACGTCGTCTACAAAAACGCTTCGGGACTCTCAAAGAGTATGCAGCCTCGAATCTATCTTACAGACGAGGACGATCATACGATTTACAAGGATTTATCTTCTAACTCTAGTTATGGAGCCGTACAGATAGAAGTGGGATCAACTAATATTGGGCAGTGGAGCGGAGATACGGCAGACTTCAATTGGAACATAAAGTGGATAGGGTTCACAGACACCCAAACAGGCTATGACTATACCGATACAGTCTGGATTCGAGTAGATAGTCTATACTTCTTCAAGTCTGGTGTCGGGGACTCCTATGCAAAGCAGGATTCAGCAAGCATCGCGAAGTATGGGAAACGTGAATTAGAGCTTGAACTCCCCGACGGCTTCCCGTGGATAAACATGGAACGTTGGGGAAATAGAATGCTGGTTGCTTACTCTAAACCGCTACGTGTGATAACGCTCACAGTCATACTGGATCCGAATTCCGTTAAACTCTATCAATCAGAGGACGCTGCTCCTCTCTTCCCAGGTTACAGCCTCCAACTTAAGGTTCCTAAATGGGGCATAAACTTAGCAGACGAAGAGAACGGGACCTGGTGGAGGATTCTAAGGGTAACCCATAGAGTTTCAGCGGAGGGTTACTTCATAGACATGGACATTACTCCAGCCGGAGAAGAGGGCACTTCAACTGAGGATTACAGTCATGTTCTCGGGAGCAGATATATGCTGGAGAGAAACTTCCCGGAAGGAGCGCTTGCAAATCTCATTAACAGAATACGTGACGTAGATAAAAACCTTGAAAAAATGCCGGGTCGATTTAGCGGCTCATTGTACCACGCGGACCTCTTAGGAGTACTTCCTGATCAACACCATAGTAAGGAACATGCGCACTCCACTTCTGACGGTTCTGGGCAAATAGATACCGATCAAGCGATTAAGATGAACGGAATAGAAGTTATCAACGCTTCAAGGCAACTAGTGGGCGTAGACTCTATCGACCAAGATTTAAATCCAGTTAGAGACGGTGTAAAATCTCTTGGAAAGAATTTGTTAACTTGGAAATCCATGAGCGTAAGAGCGCTTCCAACTTTTGATAGCTGGGGTTCTAATACGTTGATTCCGTCAATTAATAATTGTTTAGCTTATGCGGATAAACGGTGGACTGTAACTGCTAGTGAAGATCCAGACCAGTATGAAATATACAAAATGTTCGATAGGCAACTTAACGACGGTCCCATATGGAAAGCAAGCGGGACGACTTTTCCGTTGACGATAGAGATAGACTTTGGAACCACTTATCATTACTGGCGAATCATCGGAGTGTCCTTCCTTTATAGCAGATATGCACAATACGTTAAGATTGAAGTTTATAGAACAAACACGTCGTCTTGGGTTGAATTACTGGAAGTCAGTAATAATTCGAGTAATGTGGTAGTCTGGAGTGGGGCATATAATTACGTTGGAAAGATTAAGTTCACTTTCGATAATCCGAACCCTACATATAATGAAGTGAGAATCTCCCATATTTACGGCTACTCGGTTCACGTAGCATCAAAATGGGAAGCGGGATACTTCCTCGATTTAGCTTGCAGAAACAAATTGTTAGGCGATTTACTTCCATTTAACGACGATACTTACGATTTAGGAGATGGTTCTCATGCTTGGAAAGATATCTATCTTGGCGGGAAAATTAAATGGAATGACGCGAATCTCTACCGCGCATCCGCTAATGTCCTTAAAACAGACGATCAACTTCAAGCTTCAGATGGAATAGTCAATAAAGTAGTGGAAGGCACGGTCTCTGACGCATATTTTACGGTGAACACAGACGGGTTGATAGGCATAGACTCATTGAATGGAAGACTATACTTCCGATATGGCGGATCATGGCACTACTGTAGCCAAGACGGAGGTTTTTCATTCCCAGAAAGAACCTGCTTCAAATGCGGCAGACCGTTCAAAAAAGGAGACAGAATAGTCATGGAGATAGACCATTTTCATTCAGACGGCGCCCCTCACGCCCTTCCATGCCATTTCAACTGCAGGAGTAGACGAAGAGAGTGAAAATAGTAATTGAATTGCAGGAGCCTCCTAAAGAGGTTATTGGCGACGGACCACACCAGAGAATCCTAGGTTCTAGGGGAACTAGAACTCCTCTTGATTGGAGCGTGAAAGAGAGATGATTAATCCACCAGCACTCGACACATCAAATATAGCCCTCTTCGCTTACTATTGTCACAGTCAGGGAATAACCCTAGGCGACACCATCACCGCCTTTCAGACTTACACACAGTATGAGAACTACATTGATGGAACGGTTCGAGTCTGGAGCAGCCACAATATAGGCGCTTCCAGTCCTTATCAAGGAACGGATGGTGAACATCAAGACTGGCCTACTTATTACTACTCTGAACATGGAGATTCCTATCATGACGTGAAGGTCAGGGTTAGAGCAGATGGATGGATACTCGCGTGGACAGAGCGGGGAGACAAAAGGGGGCACGATGTTATATGGTGGAGTGACGGGTCTACTATTCCTAGAGACCTTCCGTCTCCAACGGAATACTCTACTCGTCCAGGCAGAGCGATATATCTAATTTTGAAAGCTGCCGGAATAGAGGCTGATTTTAGCTACACCGACGTGAAGTATTATGACTACGAATATACCGATGCTAGGAGACTGTACATCTTTGGAAAGAAAGCCACTCAATATTACCAACCGCCTCAGACTCCAGATGAAGATTACTATTACGTCACGGTTCCAGATTCCGTCACTGTAAAGAAGGCAGTTATGGTGTGGATTTCCCGAATCGCCCACGATGGCGTCGGTTCTGCGCATATTCATCAAGAAGGCTACTTTGATGATACTGAAATTTACAATTATGATGTCTCACAGAACAGAAGCTACTGCAGAATCGCTGG
>CAZOCN010000056.1:0-8905 GCA_964578315.1 uncultured Candidatus Bathyarchaeia archaeon | reverse complement strand
TGGCGGGCCCGGGGGGAATTGAACCCCCGACCCTCGGGTTAAAAGCCCGATGCTCTTCCTTGCTGAGCTACGGGCCCATGACACAGTTTTATATCGTTGAATTTCTCCCTATTTGTTTCAAATAAACTTATTTGCTAAATCAGTGAAGTTTTTCTGTCTAGTATGTGTAGGGTTCCCCTCCTACAAGGATGCGTTCTAGTACGGCGTTCAGATTAATGAAGCCTTCGTTGGTCTTTGCTGAGATAGGGATGAGAGGGAACCGCAGTCCGAGCCTGTGGATGGCATGTATCATATCCCTACTTAGGAGCCTCTTTGTCCCTTTTAACTCCTCCTCTATAGCCTCCTCCAGTAGTATAGGCTTAGAAGACCAACCTACAATCTTCTTGATTACCCGGCGAGGGAGGAGGTCGCATTTGGAGAGGACGTAAACTTGAGAGATGAAAAATCTGTTGTAAACGGCAGCGGAGAGGAAGAGGTTTGAGACGTAATTTAGAGGGTTTGAGGAGAAGACTGAATCGAATAGGTAGATTAGGGCTTTCGGGCCCTTGGAGAGTTCGTTCACTATGTATGGACCGCTGGCGCGGAAAGCGAAGAGTTCCATCTGACCAGGGGTATCCACCAGAACTATATCGGATTGGAGGCTCTCCAGTTCTTCACCTATTTCAGAGGCCTCGTCGGCTATGAGGTCCGCCGCCATCAAGAGGGCACCATTTGGACCTAGGCTATATTCCTCCATCAACCTCCCAAGATCAACGAAGTCTCGGATATCTATATCTGGAGTATACGGCATCGTTAGAACACCGGGATCAAGGTTCAAGATTGCCACATCTTGCTTCTGGAGTTTGAGCCAGTCGGCGAAGGAAGCCGTAAGAAGGGATTTTCCCGAACCCGCAGTACCGATCAAGAAGACAACCTTCAAAGTCCTCACGCCTCTAAATGCTAAGTGCCTATTAGAATGGTTGCTCGGGAACCCGGATCTTCCATCATCATTCAGCTTCTAGCCTGAACCTCATCGCAACCATTCAAGTAAAGAAGGAAACATCCACATACAGAAATAATTTTCTGAGATCACCATCATCTTCTCTCAGTAGCCCTCACAGTTCCTCCCTTTTCGTTGATCAGCTCTGAAATATGGGATATCGCTTTGCTTAATCTTTCTCTGGCAGTTCTACTGTCTCCAGTAGTTGTGGAGAAGTGGAGTTCTATGTGAGGTATTTTCTCAGCTCCTTTGGGATGTGACTTTATGTAAACATAGGGGTTATCCCGCATAACTAGATCAATTAATGGAGCTAACGCTGACTCGCCGATACCGTAAACATATAAGCTGGCCTCAAAGAAAACCGCGTCTCCAGCAGCCTCCTTGAATAAAGGCACTAAAGACTCCTCAAAAATAGCCTTCATCTCACTTGGAACTCCTGGAAGAGCGAAGATTGTAGTATCATCTTTCTCTATCTTCACTCCTGGAGCCGTGCCCAGAGGATTTGGGAGAGGCTTCGAACCTTTTGGAAGTTTAGCCATCTTAATTCTGTAAGTAGTCATCTCGAACTCTCTCATTCTCCCCTCCTTAACATATTGGCAATACTTCGCCTTCACCATCCTTAGAGCCTCCTCGTCAAGTTCTAGACTCGTTTCTAGACCGGCTGCTATGCCCTCCAAGGTCTTATCATCAAAGGTTGGACCCAAACCACCAGTGACTATCAGATATTTCGGCCTCCTCTTGAGAGCCTCCCTTACGACCTCAGCGACCTCTTCGACTACATCTCCCACCGTAGTTATCCTACGTAGCCTCAGACCTAAACTGGTTATCCTCTTAGCTATCCAGTTCGCGTTAGTGTTAACGGTCTTTCCAATGAGAAGTTCTTCCCCAACTGAGATCAACTCAACTCTCTGAGCCATCGTAAAAACCTCAGAGAATATGAAATAAAATCATCGATTTAAGCAATTATCCGCTGAACGTGAATCCTTTTATTGGTAAAGATTTATCTGGGTTCCTAGGGAATAAGCCCGAAGGAGAGGTGTTTCGACTTGGAGAAGATAGAGGTTTCATACTCGGATTTCTTGAAGGAGACTGTTAGATTACTGAATGACCCTGGACTGTTATTAGTCTCCGTTGATGGTGAGGGGAAACCTAACGCCATGGCTATAGGTTGGGGTTTCATCGGCATCCTCTGGAGTAAGCCCTATTTCATAGTAGCCGTTAGACCCTCCAGGTATACCCACCAGCTTATAGAAGAGACGGGAGACTACACGGTGAACGTTCCCGGTAAGGATATGAGGGATATAGTGAACTATTGTGGAACTGTCTCTGGAAGGGACCATGACAAATTCAAGGAGAAAAAGTTAACGCCGGTGAAGGGGAAAGCTGTTAAATCTCCAATAATTGACGAATGTGTTATCAATTTTGAATGTAAAGTGGATTACAAAACAAGGCTTAATCCAGAAGCCCTACCAGCTATAGTTTCGAGGAGTTACTACCCTGCAGGCGACTATCATACCTTGTACTTCGGAGAGATACTGGCTACCTACGCAGATAGAGAGATAGCAGAAAAGATCTAATCAGTTGACTTAAGAATCTCGATCCCGAAATCCTTCAGTATTTCCGCGAGTTTAGCGAGAGGAAGCCCTACCACATTATAGAAACAGCCTTCCACCCGCTCTATTAGGATAGCCCCCAACCCCTGTATAGCGTAACTACCAGCCTTCCCAAAGGGCTCCCCCGTTGAAAGGTAACCGCTAATCTCCTCCTCAGTAAGGCGCCTCATCTTGACTTTTGTTCTCACACAAGAAACAGTCTTCTTCGAGCTCTCAGCATCCACCACCGCCAATCCCGTAAGCGCCTCATGAATCTTACCGCTAAGCAGTCTCAAAGTTAGTTTAGCCTCTTCAGCGTTCTTTGGTTTACCAAAAATCTCTCCTTCACAGAGAATCACTGTGTCAGCTGCTATTACTACTCCTTTGCCGACTCTCTTTGCAGCCTTCATCGCTTTTCGTAAAGCAACTTTACGGACATAATCTTCAGGGTCCTCCATAACTTCATGGTCTTCTTCCTCAGGAATCTCTATTACAGAGTAGGGTATCCTTAACTTGTCCATGAGGACTCTTCGCTGAGGAGAAGTGGAGGCTAAGTAGATCCTCTTAATGACCGAAAGCCTCCATCTCGAGATTAAAAAGAAGTTACGCGAATATTTTCATAGTTCTGCTACGTATTCCTCTAACCTATTCATCGCTTCTTCGATCACGTCTAAACTAGTAGCGTAAGAGAATCTGATGTGTCCTTTACCGCAGTCGCCGAAGGCAGTTCCCGGGGTGGCACATATACCCTCACTATCCAACATACCGAAGACTAATTCAGAAGAGTCCCTTCCGAAACTGGAGAAGTCTGGAAAGACATAGAAGGCGCCCATCGGCCTTTGACACTTCACCCCGGAGATTCTGTTTAATCTCTCGAAGATCAGTTTTCTCCTCTTCTCGTAAGCTCTCAGCATCTCATCCACGCAGTCCTGTGGTCCTCTGAGAGCTACAACTCCGGCTTTCTGGACGAAGCTTGGTGGACAAGTTGTCGTATTCTGTTGGATCCTCATCATAGCCTCTATCCATTCCTCATTGGCTACAGCATAGCCTAGTCTCCAACCAGTCATGGCGTAGGTCTTGCTCAACCCATTCACAGTTAAAGTCCGTTCCTTCATCCCATCAAAGGATGCTATACTCGAAGCCTTTTCTCCGTCGTACACGAAACGGTCGTAGATCTCATCGGAGAGAACCAAGAGGTCGTTGTCTATAGCTAAATCAGCTATGAGTTTCAACGCTTCTCGTTTAGCGACCTGTCCCGTAGGATTATTCGGTGAGTTCAATATGACCATTCTAGTATTCCCGGTTATCAGATCCTTTACGGTCTCTTCTTCTAGGGTGAAGCCTTCTCCGTATTTTACCTCGATGGGTCTTCCACCGGCTGCTCTGACACAGACATAGAAGGTCGTCCATATCGGCGACATTATTAGGACCTCATCTCCAGGGTTTATGGCGGCAAGGCACCCGCAGTAAATAGCGTGTTTTGTACCAGGAGTAATCAGAATCTCTCTCTCCGGATCAACATCGACACCCTTAGTCTTCATATACTCCGAGACTGCTTCTCTGAGTTCTAGAATTCCCCTACTTGAAGTGTAGTGTGTAAAGCCGCTTCTTATGGCTTCATAAGCCGCTTCCTTTATATGTTCAGGTGTGTCAAAGTCTGGTTCGCCCACCTCTAAATGTAAAACTTTCTTCCCTTCCCTCTCCATTTTACGGGCTAGTTCCGCCATTCTTATTGTACCAGAGGGAGGAATTCTATCCATCCTCTCAGCTAATCTCATAGCTCACTCACTTCGACTTGCGTAAACGACGATCTTTTTATTCTCGTAAGAGCCTTATAAGGATAAACTCTTTAAGGGTAGAGCACTCTTTCTCGCATGGCGTTCTTATGACGCTACTTGGAAGAAACCCGAGAGGCCTCTCAGATGAGGATTGGGATACTCACTTGGAATAAAGAGGGCTGGTGTTCGAAGCAACTCATTCAAGCCGTCCATCGGAAGAACTTGGAAGCAGTAACTTTGAACTTCCGTCAACTCACCGCCCGGATCAAAGGGCGACCCTTGGTGTCCTTCGACGGAAGGGGCCCCGTTGAGGATTTGGACGCCCTTATAGTAAGACCCATAGGTCGAGGTTCCCTCGAGGAGATAATCTTCCGTATGGACCTCCTCCGGAGATTGGAACGCGCAGGGTTGCTTGTCATAAACCCCCCAGCCGCCATAGAGCACTCAGTAGACAAATACTACACTCTTACCGTCTTCGAGGAGGCTGGACTTCCAGTGCCAAGAACTATCGTTACTGAAAGCTACAATTTAGCACTTGAGGCCTTTCATGAATTGGGAGGCGACGTGATCGTGAAGCCCCTCTTCGGGTCTAGAGGTATAGGCGTAACCAGAGTGACGGACTCGGAGGTGGCGGCACGAATCTTCCGTTCTCTAGATTTCCATCACGAGGTTTTATACCTTCAAGAATTCATAAGCCACGGATCATCGGATATAAGGGCCTTTGTTATAGGCGACAGGGTCGTAGCGTCTGAGAGGAGGAGGTCTACAAACTGGAAGGCAAATATCAGTCTGGGCGCTAAACCAGAGCCCCATAAGCTCAATAAGGAGATGGAGGAACTCGTAGTGAAGGCTTCCCAGATAATAGGCTGCAGGATATCAGGAGTCGACATACTGGAAAGACCTGAAGGGCCGGTTCTAGTAGAGTTAAATAGTCAGCCGGGGTGGAGAGGCCTACAATCGGTGACTGAGAAGAATATTGCAGAGGAAATCGTAGAGTATATCCTCTCAGAACTCCGCCATTAAAGGGGAGGAATAGAGAACTGATCGAGGTTGATCTATGGAGAGTTGATTTAAATAAAAGGAATATTCAGAAACTTACTGATACGGTAGTTGAAGAGGCACCGATACACCTCTTTATTAATGGTAAACACGTCTCCACAATACTCTGTTACCCCAATCGCCTCAAAGAATTAGTTGTCGGCCATTTACTCTCCGAGGGCATAATCGGATCTATCGAAGAAGTTCAGAGCGTAAGAATGGAAGCGGAGGGCATCTATCATGTAAGGTTAATTCCCACAACAGATCTGGAAGCGAAGCTGAGAGCTTCGGTGTCCTTCGCTCGCGTTATAACGAGCTCCTGCGGATCATCGATAAATCGGAGCTTCACAAAGCTCATCGAGAAGATAGGGCTGAAGAAAATCCGTTCTAAACTTACCCTAAAAACGGTGACTCTAATAGAGGCTGTTCGCCGCTTAAACAGAATATCCGAGACCTTCCGTAAAACGGGGGGAGTTCACATAGCAGTCTTATTCGATAAAGAGGGACAGCTCATCGATTACGGGGAGGATGTTGGGCGCCACAATGCAGTAGATAAAGTTATCGGAGCAGGCGCTATGAGGAAGGTAGCCTTTAATAGTTGTTTTTTAGTCTCCAGTGGTCGTCTCACAGGGGATATCGTCTTGAAAGCAGCCCGTGTTGGAATACCTATCTTGGCATCCATCTCTGCACCCATCAGTTCAGGGATAGAAGTAGCAGAAAGAGCAAACCTCACTCTGATAGGTTTTGTGAGAGGAGGCCGAATAAACGTATACACGCATCCTAAGAGGATAAAAGAACTAGTAAGTGGTTGTATAACTTGATAGAGATAATAGGTTTAACGGGAATTCCCATAGTGAAAGAGAAGGATAACCTTGCGAAGTTGATAATTGAAGCGGCGGAAAGGCAAGGAACTTCTATAGAAGAGAACGATATAATCGTAGTTACCCACGTTATTGTTTCCAGAGCGGAAGGGAGAACCGTCAATTTAGCTACGATCAACCCCTCCGAATTTGCCAAGAGAGTAGCAGAGGAATCAAGGAAAAATCCAGCTCTAGTAGAAGTCATCCTTAGAGAGTCTAAGGCAATCATCAGAAGGAAGGATTACCGATTAATAACAGAGACCCATCACGGTTTCATTTGCGCCAATTCGGGAGTTGACATCTCAAACGTTCCCGGCGAAGGAGTTGTGGCACTCCTTCCAGAGGATCCGGATCTATCAGCTAGGAGGATAAGGGAAGAGATAAAGAGGATAACGGGTAAAACGGTGGCGGTTATAATATCCGATACACATGGTAGACCCTTAAGACAAGGCGAGGTAAACATCGCCATAGGGGTTGCAGGGATAGACGCCATACTTGACCATAGGGGAAGAAAGGATCTCTTTGGTTATACTCTGAGAGTAAAGAGGACAGCCATAGCAGACGAACTTTCATCCGCAGCCGAGCTTGTCATGGGACAAGCTGATGAGGCTATTCCGGCAGCGATCATAAGGGGGTACCCTTACAGGAGGAACGAGAAATCTTCAGCCAAGGAACTTATAAGACCTAAAGAAAGAGATCTCTTCATTTAGGATATTGGGATGTAAGTCTGGAGGTAGTAAAAAGATGAGGGAGGTTACTAAGACTGATGTTCTTGTGATCGGTGGAGGGAGCGCCGGTTGTATGGCAGCCATCAAGGCGAAGGAGGCGGATCCCAAACTCCGCGTCACCATCGTCGAGAAGGCGCATATCAAGAGGAGCGGAGCCATCGCCAGAGGAATGGACGCTATGAATATAGTTGTAGTTCCGGAAGTTTCGTCTCCTCGGGAGTATGTGGAAGCCATGAGAATTCGATGTGCCGGAATACTCAACGAGGAACTCTGTTACTTGATGGCGGAGAAGAGTTTTCCGATGATAAAAGAATTGGAGAGCTGGGGCGTAGAATTTCTGAAGGATTCCTCGGGTAATTATGAAACTTTCCAGGTTCACCCTAAGGGGCGCTTCTTGGTGCCTATGGTGGCTCCGGATTTGAAGGTTATCCTCGCGGAGAAAGTTCAGGACAGAGACGTTGAAGTGCTGAATCATAGTATGGTAACCTCTCTCCTTTCCCAAGGTGGAAGGGTGGCTGGAGCTGTATGCCTTAACACCAGAAGCGGCGAGGTCTTCCTTATCCAGGCAAAGACAACTATACTCACAACGGGAGCCGCTGGAAGATTCGGCCTCCCTCCTTCAGGATACCTCTACGGGACCTATGAGTGTCCAAGTAACGCTGGAGACGGGTACTCCCTAGCCTATCATGTAGGGGCTGAACTAACAGGTTTCGAATATACTATAAGATCTGTTCTGATAAAGGACTTTAACGGTCCCCTCTGGTATATCACGGTAACTAGAGGCGCGAAGGTTCTTAATGGCCTTGGGGAAGAGATTAAAGTTGAAGGCGTAGATATTGTATCCGTCCTTGATGAGCTTTACAAGGGAAAGGGCCCAATTTACATCCAGCTTAGACACCTACCAGAGAAAACAATCCGGGAACTGGAAGAGATTCTCTTCACGACGGAGAGGCCGAGCCAAGAGAAGTTCTTTGCTGGAAGAGGAGTAGACTTCCGAAAGGACTTAATAGAGCTCCACCTTACTGAGGTTTACCTCTGCGGGGGTCATGGGATAACCGGATTAGTTATAAAGAAGGATTCCACGACTTCCCTGCCGGGACTACTGGCAGCTGGGGACGTAGCAGCCGTTCCGATGCAGCACTTAACAGGCGCCTTCGTATTCGGCGCGATAGCAGGTGAGACAGCGGCACAAATAGCCTCTAACTCCACTTTTAAAGAGTTAGACCCAAGGAAGCTCGAAGTAGAACGCGATAGAATCCTTGAGATTTTAGATCAAAGAGGAGAAATAGATGTAAGAGCTTTCGAATATAAAGTCAGAAACATGATAAACGAGTATCTACCGTCCCCTAAGAACGCAACTAAGTTGAGGACCGCCCTATGGTGGATAGAAAGATTCCGGAGAGACCTCAAAGGTTTAGAGGTGAAGGATACACATGAGCTGGGGAGGGCGTTAGAAATGGAGTTCATTTTGGACTGTGCAGAGATATCCGCGAGGTCTTCCTTGAAGAGGGAAGAAAGCAGATGGGGTCTAATCCATTTCAGATCAGACTTCCCCGAACGCGATGACCATAACTGGATGAAACACGTGCGGGTGAAGAAGGACCCAGAAACCGGCGAGATGATCGTGTATACTAGACCCTTGGAGGGGAAACTTAAAATCTAGTTCGGAGGACAGCCTATGCCTCTTAAAGTTAATCCGGATCTATGTAATGGTTGCGGTTTATGTGAAGAAATCTGCCCACTAGATGCGATAAGACTCGATGAGAATAGGCGACCCTACTTGAAATATGATGAGTGCTGGTACTGTGGTTCCTGCGAGGTGGATTGCCCAAGAGGAGCCATAAAGGTTGAGTTACCCTATCTAATCAGATGAAACCCTTGAGGCTCTTAAAGAGGATGATATTAAATCCCTTCCTCGAGAGAAACTTGA
>CAZOCN010000055.1:0-9177 GCA_964578315.1 uncultured Candidatus Bathyarchaeia archaeon | reverse complement strand
CAAGCCTCTTCGCCCCTAAGCTGTAGATCTCTGCTAGGATGGTTTCCATTACGGCTGAGATGGCTTCCTCCTTCACCGTCACCATATCTATAAATTTAAATTTCCCCTCTTCCTCCAACCTCTTAAAGTCCAACCCTATACTGAGCATATAGTTATAGAAGGCTTCCCGGCCCTCGGAAAAGGATACATATATACCCTTTTCCCCATGCTCAGCCCCATGATAGAGAAAGCGGGCTGAGAAGATAGTCTTCCCAGTACCCGGATTACCTGCTATAAGAAGTAAACTACCCCTTGGGAAGCCGCCTCCTATCACTTCATCGAAATCTTTAATACCGGTAGGTACCCGATCCGATTTCATAAATCATCTAAAACAGCCATATATATGGTCCCAAAATTAAAATCATTCGATTCCAGTTGCCTTCTAAACCACGAAACAAGACGTAGAGGATTTTTCCTCAATAAACCTGATTTTCATCTAACTTTTTGACAGAACACTCATTTCTTTGCACTCTGCAGTATTGATAATCTAAAAATGGAAGTTATATACGCGTAATATAAATTTCAAATTCGTAAATGTAAAACAGAAAGTTTAAATCCATATTAAACAAAGCTCATGATTAGATTTGAAAGAAGAAAGAATATTTAATCTGATTGGAGGCTATTTTCGTTGAACAAAGAGAAGCCCCCTAATATCATAGTTCTTTTTCATTCTCTGTTGATTGCGTATCAGATAGCTTTAAGAGACCTCCTCGGTTCCGGTAGAGCGATCTTTTTCTGTCCGGTTCTGGAAAATTTTACGAAGATAAATGAAATGGTAGGCTTGGAGACCCATAAGGGACAAGGCCCAGACGCAGCTCTTCAAACTTTCACAAAGACAATCGAAGATGCGGGTTTCGTCAGGAATTTCTCCTTTGAGAAGTTGGGTGAGCTGGAATACGTATTACATATAGATGGGTGCATATGGGCTCCGAAGATCCATAAAAAATTTAACATGAAGGATTTAGCGTGTCCATTTGCGCTTATGGCTATGTCTATTGTCCAAGCCTGTAGCGGTAAAAAAATAAAATGCACCGATTCTGAGTACCTCGAGGAGGGAACGCGAACAAAAATTGAGGTATTGAAATCAACCGACGTTCAAGACAATTTTAAAAAACGTTTGACGTTGGGTGAGGAAGTATAACATGGACACCCCTTCCTATTTCAGAAGATCGGAGATAATGAAGATATTACAGGCGCTCAAAGAGGGGAAAATAGGGGATATAACACCAGTCTTCGATTATCAACTTGGATTTACCTATCCAGAAATAGATAAGATAACGAAGGATCCAAAAATCACTAAAGAAGCCCTCCAGGTTTTGGTTGAGCATCACATACTTAAAAGGGAGTTTTACGACGCTATAGTAACTTGCCCCTCTTGTAATTCTCATAAACTCTCGTTGAGACTGAAGTGTCCTTCCTGTGGATCCACAAACTTGGATAAAGGCATAACCATCGAGCATTTACACTGTGGACATGTAGATCTCCAAAAGAAGTTTCTTAAAGAAGGTAGACTTATCTGTCCTAAATGCAACAAGGAACTCACTACGTTAGGTGTTGATTACCGGAAGCCAGGTATTTATTACAAGTGCAATAATTGTGGGGAGATGAGTACAGCCCCAAGGCATAATTATCGGTGTGAAGAGTGCGGGAAGAAAATCGAAGAAAACGAGTTTAACATAACAAAGGTTTACAAGTACATTTTAGATCCGAAGAGTAAAACGTTACTTGAAACCTGGACTATAGATTACGAGCTACTTAGAAAAGAAATAAAGAAGCATGGTTGGTCTATAGAGTATCCAGCCACTTTAACAGGAGTTTCTGGAGTGAGTCATAACTTCTCACTTGTGATATGGTCCCAGAAAGAGAGGCCAGTCGCTGAGTTCGTGGTGGATATTGAAATTCAAGAGGAGGTAGACGAACTGAAGGTTCTCTCCTTCTTTGCTAAGACCTTTGATATTAGGGCAAAAAAGAAAGTTTTAGTGGCAGTGCCAAAGTTAAGTGAAAACGCAAAGACAATAGCTTCTGGTTACAACCTAATAATAAAGGAGTGCCCTAATGCCAGGAATGTTGTAGACGCCATCTTAGAAGTAATCCATGATGAAAAAGCAAGTAAAAAACAAGAGAAATTAGTAACGTCGTCGATAGAAGTTAATTCTTAATGCCTGTTGACAAAAAATGATCCAGAAGAGAGTTTTTCTCACTACGGGGCTCTTGATTTTAGTCTTCTCACTAATTTTCTTCACTTTTCCAAATAAACACCTTTCTTTGGCTGTCCTAATAACAGCTCTAACGCCGACTGTATATTTCTTTATTCTGGTACTCAAACTTATAAGGGAACCTCCAGGACAAAGAAGAAAAAGGATTCCCATAAGTTTGGGCATTCTATCCCTCTGTTTCTTAGGTTTACCCTTCCTTCTTGGGCTAGCACTATTTCTTCTAACTCCCTCTACAACATCTCTATTCTTTTCGGTGCTAACTACTGGACTTGTATTAACCATCTCCTACGATCTTCTTAACATCCCTTTAGCTCTGTATCATAAACACTTGGAAGAGGAAGACCACGAAAAAAGCATTTCTTATTATCCTCCAGTTAGTATAATAGTTCCGGCTTACAATGAAGAGAAATGTATAGAGAGGACTATTGAGAGTCTGATAGAGATCGACTACCCGAGTAAGGAGATAATAGTCGTTGATGACGGATCCACAGATAAAACCTACGAGATAGCTTTGAGGTATGCCCCAAAAGGGGTGAAAGTAGTTCACAGATCAAATGGAGGAAAATGGGCGGCCCTAAATTATGGGATGCTCTTTGCAAAGGGAGAGATCATCATCACTGTGGACGCTGACAGTTTAATCAGCAGAAGGGCGTTGATGGAAGTTATCCGATGGTTTCAAGATCCCACAATAACTGCGGTATGCGGAAATGTGAAAGTGCTAAACCGGAACAACTTCCTAACAAAGTGCCAAGCCTTAGAGTATATAACGGACATAAACATAGCAAAGAGAGCCTTCGGCATATTCGGATCAACGATGGTCGTCCCAGGTGTTTTCGGAGCATTTAGGAGGAAAGTATTAGAAGGCACAGGTTTCTACGACCCAGATACTCTCACTGAAGACTTTGATACAACTATCAAGGCATTGAAATCGGGAGGAGTTGTGCAGACAACCTCCTCCGCCACTGCCTATACAGAGGCTCCGGAAACTTTAACAGACCTATACAAGCAGAGACTGCGATGGTATAGAGGAACCTTCCAAGTTATGATAAAACACAGAGACCTATTAGTACACCCGAGATTCGGCTCTCTAAGTGTGATAGGATATCCTTACATTCTACTATCGATGGTTTTTGTTCCGCTCTGCGGATTGCTAGCTATATTCTCTGGAATCTTCGCATGCTTAACTGGAGCCGCCTTAGAATTCTTACAGATGCTGGGTTTATTTGTTTCTCTGGAAGTTCTGTTCTCTATCTTAGCCATACAACTCGACAATGAAGACCTTAAACTCGCCCTTTACGCCCCCTTCTTTATGATAGGTTACAGACAACTAAGAGACCTGATACGATTCAAAAGTCTAATCGACGTTGTATTTAGGAGAAAGTTGACGTGGACTAAAGTCCAGAGGATGGGACGAGCAGCTGAAATGATGAAGAGAGCTACGCAAGAAATAGACGTTTAACGTCTCTCAGCTCTTGTTAAGGTTTCAGGCATACTTAACGGGATGATTAGTTTTAGAAGTTGCGTTGCAATGAGGAAGAGAAAGACACTTTCTGGATTTACGATACTCCAGATGATCCCTGCCGTGAGTGGAGCGAGCATACTAACTACTCCCCTTAACAATCCGAGAAGACCGTACCATCTGCCTAAAAGCGAAACTGGGACGAGCTCCGCCGTCATAGCTCCTTCTGTAACCGCGCCGAGCATGAAGAAACCCTGTAGGACGCCTGAAAGGAGGAGCATCGTCGGATTCCACGCAAATATTAGAAGTATACAGGACGAACAGTAAAGAGGAGTCATGAGGTAGATCACCTTCTTCCTTCCGACTGTATCCGCCAATTTACCCATCGCAATAGACAGGAGAATTGGAAGGAGCATGGATGCCGTTGCCATACCTCCCAAGACGAATTGATCCGCATTTTTTATCTCCGCAGCATATAATGGGATGTAAACAGCAGAGACGAACCAAGGGATATTCGAGAGAGCCCTGAAGAGCATCCATCGCTTCACCATCGTGCCTCTATTGAAGACCTCCCTTAACCCTTCCACAAACCTTAAGGGATTTTTGGTGACGGTTAATTTATGAGGGTCTCTGAAGGCTCTGTAAACGAAGAGAAAGATCAAGAATAAACCGAAGGATTGTAAATAATAGAGAGGGCGGATTCCCTCGACGTTTATACCTCCGAAATTAGTTATTATAACAGCGCCTACAACAGGCGAGAAGAGAGAAGGGATAGCAGTAACTGTGTCGCATAACTGCATACCCGTGGCTCTTTCACTACTCTTTAGACAACTACCACACACCATAGGGCATACCGTTTCGAGCATTCTAGTTGCCAAGGCCATTATGATAATAGCTGGAATAACCATCAGCCAGTTAAGAGCCAAAGCGAAAAACAAGGCGGCCAAGGCTACAAAAGGCGTTGCGAGAAGGAAGATCTTCCGGATTCCATATCTATCGGCGAGCCAACCCGTAGGGAGAGTAACTATAGAGCCTGCAAAACCACCGACACTGTTCAAGAGACCAAGGAGCATTGGATCTGCGCCTAAGCCGGTGATGTAAAGAGATTGATATTGCTGAGTAGAGGTCAAGAAGAAATTCTGAGAAGAAACCCTAAGCAGGTTTATTTTGAAGGCTCGCTCTTGCCTACTTATGAACTCTATTCCTCGCTTTATCCGCTCCTTCAGATTCAAACTCTAGTCATCCCTAAAAGTTACTTCATTCAGTGATTCATCATTAACCCTCCGAAAATTTAATACTTTTCAATAGATATGTAATATCTATGGAGGAATTCTGTTTCCTCTTCCCTTGGAACAGAAGAACCTCCATATGAGGTGTTCTAGGTAAAAGATGAAGATTCTCATTTTGAAGATAGGAGAAGTAGAGGATGAGGTACTGCGGGCTATCTGTAAGGGAGTGGAGAAGACTCTACCGAATACTAAATGTGTAATTAAAGTTTCTGTAGCACCCCTGCCTCCGGAGGCTTTTAACAGGGAGAGAGGACAATACGAGGCTTCCTACATACTCTCATGGATCACTCTCCATAGAAAGGAGTACGCCGCTGATAGAATCCTCGGAGTCACGGAGGCGGATCTTTACGCAAAAGATCTAAACTTCATATTCGGTCAAGCACAATTTTCAGGAAAGACTTGTTTGATCTCAACTCATAGACTACGACCGGAGTTCTATGGATTAAGGAATAACAGAGAGCTTTTTACAATCCGCTGCATCAAGGAGGCTGTACACGAATTAGGGCATACTTTCGGCTTATACCATTGCCGGAATCCTCTATGCGTCATGTATTTTTCTAACTCCATCTACGATACAGATCTGAAGAGAGCTGAATTCTGTGAAAGATGTAAAGAAACAATAACAAACATTCTACAATAGATAAAATTGCTCTACACAACAAAAGAGGGCAAAAGTTGACCTTAAAAGGAAGTTTATTAGATCTATCTCACACACTTAACTAAATTATTCACGATATTGAAAGAAGGGACGTAGATATGCTGGATAAGAATAGATTGCATAGGTACAAGATTTTTGAAAATCGCTATAAAGATCACATTCTCATCAATCCAATAATTATCGGAGGTGTGTTGCCGGAGAAGACGCAGGAGAACCTTCTCAATAGAGGGTGGCTAAAGTGCGGTTACGCCCTCTGCTTCGATTGCATTAAAGGAAGATCCGGTTTAATCTCCAAGCCTCCAGTGAGGAATTTCCTAGGAGACATCGCCGAGTTCTTCGGCGGCGATGTTGCAGAGCACACCTTCGGTTGTAGAGGGGCGCAATTTGCCGTTATGAAAACCGTCAAGGACAACCTAGGCAAGAAGGAGTTTGAAGAGCATGGAAACGTAGTGATAGTGGATCCTCTATGCCACTACACTACAGCCATCACCGCAGAGATGGCGGGACTAAGGCTAGTAGAGCCGCCTCATGAAGGATATCCAGAGTACAGACTTCGACCTGAAGCTTTCGCAGAGAAAATTGAAGATGTCCGATCAAAAACGGGGAAACTTCCTTCCCTGATAGTTACCACCCACGTCGAGCCCTACAATGGGAATCTCCAGCCCGTTAAAGAGATCGGCGAAATAGCCGAAGACTACAACGTTCCTTACATGGTAAACGCAGCTTACACGGGAGGGATCCTACCCGTTAACATGAGAGAGTTCCACGCGGATTTCTTGACCATATCCGCTCATAAATCTATGGCTTCACATGGGCCACTTGGCTTCCTAGTAACAACTAATGACTGGAGAGAGAAACTCTTCAGATTTTCCTCTATTCAAATGGAATGGAGCCGCAGAACCTTCGGAAATAAGATTCTTAATATCTTCGGTTGTAGCATTGGCGGTCTTCCCTTAATCTCAGCGATGTATTCCTTCCCCTATGTCTCTGAACGAGTGAAAAAATGGAGCGTTGAACTTGAGAAGACACGGTGGTTAATCAAGGAACTTGAGAAGATTGAGGGGATAACCTTGATAGGAGAGAGGCCCCATAGACATCATCTGTTACACTTCGAGACACCCCTCTTCTGGGAAATTTCGAAACGCGACAAACGGCGTGGCTTCTTCTTAGCAGAAGAAATGCTTAAGCGAGGCATCGTCGGACTCCAGAGAGGCCTAAGTAAACATATAAAACTCTCCGTCTATGGACTCAGCTGGGAGGAGATAAAAAAAGTTAGAGACGCCTTCCTAGAAGTCGCCGCTATGGCAAAATAACCCTTTTACGGGATGAAACTTATAAACCTATAACACCGTTATTTATAACGGTGTTCCCACTTGCGTCCTCCCTGCGAACTCATCGTCCGCTACGTACTCCCCGCCTTCCGATCTCTACTGGCTAAAGAGTTATCTGCGAAGTACAAACTCTCTCAGGTGGTTATAGCGAACAATCTAGGCATAACACAGGCTGCTGTAAGTCATTATCTCTACTCCAAGAGAGGAAACAAGAAGATTCAGCAACTCCAGTCTCTCTCTGAAGTCAGGTCCATGGCAAGTGAAGTAGCGGAGAAGATAGCTTCAGGAGAGATCTCAAAGCAAGAGGCTATGCTGAAGTTCTGTAAACTCTGTGCAATTATCAGAAAAAATGGAACCCTCAACAAACTTCAAGAGGAAGCTAATGGAGCTCTAGAAGGTCACGAGATGTACAGCAGCTCAGGAAAACAGTAAAAAGACTAGAAAGAGAGGGGCTCTACCAATTATAAAATCAAGTTCCACCACGCTTCGCGGTTAGAAATTAAAGGATAAGGAGATAGTTTGAAGGCACGTCTTCAGGAGGGGATTTGATGTCTGGCAGAGAGTGCTTTAACGTTGTAATCGTTAGGTTCTCAGGCGAGATAGGGATAAAGGGCTCTTGGACTAGAAGACACACTGAGTTACGTTTATTGAATAACATAAGACAAGTCTTGAGAAGGGCTGAGATCCCTTTTAAGAAGGCTATCAGGCGTAACGCTAGGATCATTGTGGAGACTGAGAAGGCGGAAGAAGCTGCCTCTAGATTGTCAAGGGTTTTCGGAGTTTCGTCTACTTCGCCAGCCTCCGAAACAACCTCCAGCCTCGATGACATTGTGAGGGGAAGCCTTCAGTTAGCGGGCTATAACTTGAAGAAGGGAGTGAGTTTCGCCGTTAAATGCAAAAGAACTGGGAACCACCCCTATACGAGTATGGATGTTTGTAGGAGGGTTGGAGCCGAGATTTTAGAGGCGTTTCCAGAGTTGGACTTGAGAGTGGATTTGGAAAAGCCCGAGTTCACTCTGGGAATAGAAGTCAGAGATGAAAGGGCCTACATTTACACTGAAGTTATTAAAGGCGTTGGAGGGTTCCCCGTGGGGACACAGCCTCCAGTGATAGGACTCATCGATGGCGGTTTCAAGTCATTAGTGGCGTCTTGGATGATTATGAAGAGAGGGTGCCGAGTGGTACCCCTTCACGTAGAATATCCCCCTTTAACCAATGGAGAAACGAAGAGGCTGGTCGTGGAAGGGGCTGAGTTACTCTTTGAATATTCAGTGGGTTTCCCTAGGAAACTCTACACTGTAAAAGTAGATCGTAAGGAGTTTCCTGAAGAGGCGGATCGACTTCTTTTTACGCGTTTAATCTACAGGATTGCAGAAGCTATCGCGAGGAAAGAGAAGGCGGAAGGCATCGTTACTGGCGAAATGCTAAATGGAGAAGAGAATACCCTTGACGTTATCTGTATGTTAGATAAAGAAGCCCGAAGTATGCCAGTGTATAGACCCTTAATTGGGTTGAGTGAGGCTGAAGTGAGGGAGAAGGCGGAGAAGATGGGGATAGAAGTTGAGGTTTTTCCAGAGAGGTTTCCTTCTCCAATCAGAAGCGTTAAAGTTCCAGATTCGCAAATTGAAGAGATAGTCACCGAAGCCTTGAAGAACACCGAAGTTATAAACTTATAGCCTTGAGAATTTAGTAATACTTCTCTTTTAAGAGTTAAAATAGGGGTTCTTCTAAAGTTTATTTTTGATGTCAGAAGCAGAGACTGCAGTGAAAGTTTTCCGCGATCTTGAACCAAGGGACTTTAGGGTCTTACAGGCTATTGAGCTATGTATGAGAAGGCATCGTTATGTGCCTCATGAAGAAGTCGCCCCCATAGCGGGTCTTAACGAGAAAGAGGTAGAGTTCAGACTTCGAAGATTACGGAAGTTTAGGCTTATCCGAAGATGGGTCGGTAACTATGTGGGTTACGTCCTCAACAGAGCTGGTTACGACTGCCTAGCGATTCAAGCCTTCGTTAAGGCAGATGTAATAGAAGCTTTTGGGAGAAAACTTGGCGTGGGAAAGGAGGCTGATGTGTACGAAGCTCTCACACCTAGCGGTGAAAGAGTGGTTGTGAAGTTTCATCGTCTTGGTAGAATCAGTTTCAGGCAGACACGGAGAGTTAGAAGTTATGTAGCGGAGAGGAGGC
>CAZOCN010000054.1:0-9209 GCA_964578315.1 uncultured Candidatus Bathyarchaeia archaeon | reverse complement strand
GAGCTTCTCTATTCCCGTTTTATCTTTGCATTTTTCTATAGCCCTCTTTACGAGGGTGTTCTTAACAACGCATAAGTAGGCCTTATTCCTAAGTTTCTTTTTGAGTTCTTGGAGTTGATAGGTTCTAACCTTGTGTAAGTCAGCTATCGCTAGAACTTTATACTTCTTTAGGAGATCAGCTACTTCCTCCACTTTCTCCTGTTTCAAAATTAAACTTTGCTTAGCCAAAGATGTCTTCCTCCTCTTTACAATTTAATTTGCACAGCTTCTCCCATAGTCATCTTTATATAAACAGACTTGATATTCCTGACTCCTCTCTGGAGCTTACCCTCAACAGCATTAAAAACAGCTTGAATATTCTCCGCTATCTCCTTATCCGGCATCTCTTCGTTGCCGACTCCACATCTCAGAACAGGTTGATTTCTAGTCCTCACAGTCACCATCCTCCGGTGTCTATCAATCTGCTCCTTCATATCAACATTCGGAGGTACTGGAGTAGGCATCTTCCCTAAGGGACCTAGAGCCGGACCTAAACTCCTCCCTACTAGAGGCATTAGAGGAGCCTCTGCAATGAAAACGTCAAATTTCTTCGCAATTTCTTTTCTTTTCTTCTTGTCGCCCATCAAGGATTCTAAGTCCGATCTGTCTAGAACTAAATCAGCTCCGCTTCTCTTGGCGGATAGAGCAGCTTCCCCTGTTGCTATTACGCAAACTTTACGGTTCTTTTTGAAGGGATGCGGAAGTATAACACGTTCTCGAATCCTATTCTCCTGTTTCTTTATATCCACATCTCGAAGATTTATTATGAGCTCTACTGTTTGAGTAAATTTTCTAGGTTTAGTCTTCTTCCTCATCTCTTCTATTGCAATTAGGATATTCTTGTCTTCTAAGGGCATCTGCTGATCCTCAAAGGAAACTCCATTAAAAAGCGGATAATAAAAAAGTTGCTATTCCTCTTCCTTTAATAACTCATCGTAAGCTCCAGCTGAGATCTCCCTCTGCACTTCTCTAGCACTTTTTCCTTCAACTGTTACGCCCATACTGAAGCATGTGCCCAGAATTTCCTTCACAGCACTCTTCAGGTTCTTTGCGAGTAACTGCTCCTTTTTCGTCTTCGCTATCTTCATTACTTGTGCCATAGTAAGATCTCCTACCATTTCTGTATTGGGATTCCCAGAGCCTTTCTTGATGCCCAATTCACTTATTATGAGAGCTGATGTGGTGGGAACTCCAACGCTTACCTCAAATTCCTTCGTCTCTGTATCAACCGTAATCTTCACCGGAACCTTCATTCCTGCATAGCTAGCGGTTAATTCGTTTATTTTATTCACGATAGATAACACATTTACTCCCAGTGGACCTAGAGCCGGACCTAAAGGTGGCCCAGCCGTGGCTTTACCTCCGCTCACAAGGGCTTCTACAATCTTCTTTTCACCCAAAGATAACACCTCACTTAGCCTTTTCAACTAATTTAACATAGTCTGCATGAACTGTGATGGGAAGAGTGAACGTTGCTTCGAGGAGCTCAAGTGTAACCTCTCCCTTCGTCCTGTCAACACGGGTGATCTTCGCCCGCATGCCTTTGAAGGGTCCTCCGATAATCTCTATAAGATCGCCTTCACCTAACTCCTCGATTACCGGTTTTATAACTATATACTTTACTACTTCAGAAAAATCCACCATACCTGGGACTCTAGATTTGACATGTTTTATACCTGCGATGGCTTCCTCAACGAAATGTGGTCCTGGCGCCTCCATGAATATATAACCCTTAACCGTGTCGGGAACTAGAATGGCCTTTATGGGAAGCTTCTGCGTTTCCACCCTTATCGAGATCATGTTTGCAACGTTCTTCTCCTGACCAGCGGTTGTCCGAACAGCGTATATGGAAGTGTTCGTTACCTTCTCATTCATAATATCGTCTTCCCCTTTCATTAACCAGTGAAACCCTGGATTATTCCTGATATGTATTTTATCACGAAGCCCATCAAACCGACTAGCGCTATCCCTATGAAACTCACCTTTATAGACTGCCATAGCTCGGTTCTCCCCGGTTTCTTAGAGAGCTTAAGCAGTCTCTTAGTTCTATTAATGAAGTCTATTAGTCCCAACTTTACCAGCACTCAGAAACAGTTTCTCCTCATATAAATGTATTTTTCTCTCCGCTACCTCCTAAGCCTCTTCTTTGGCAAACCATAGGCAACTTCATACTCGTAGATAACCCTCGATACAACGGTGGAAGCATCTAGCCCTTCCTTATCTATTGAAACCTCCTCATCAAAGAGACGTCTAGTTTCTTCACTGAAATCACCGTGTGGAAAACCGCCGATGAGGAAGCAAATATTCTCCTTTCCCTTCAAGTTTGATATGGTTTCCTTTATTGTCTGAGGGATACCTGACTGACTGAAGCCAATAATCCTGTCTGGATCGAGCTCTTCTAGAAGGGCTTTCAGAGTCTTCTTCTCTATTTTCAGTAGCGTTTCCCCTTCTGGAGGGACAGAACCGAGTTGAAAGAGTTGTTCTATCAATCCTATAAAGCGGTTGTAGTTGCGGGGGAGTCTGGTTTCAGGCTGAACTGTTACAACAGAATCGTTGAGGGTGTGAACGAAAACTCTGAGTAGCCCTTCTCTATTCAGAGGAGAATCGAGAGCTATCAGAAGAGACCTATGTACAATATCTGGGCGTCCGCGTTTCTCCGCCCCTTCTAAACGTATCATTACATGGTGGTGGTAAGATCGGTCTAACAGAATGAACTCTGGAGATTTGCCCTTGCTCTCTGCGAATTTCACGATGGAAGGGTGACTCCATAACTTTTCGGGTATAGTCTCGAGGGATGACTCGGCTAGGATTAATGTTAACAATTCAAAGCCTCCTTTTAATTAAAAGGAGAAATTCTATTTTAGTTAAAGGTTTATTGAATCTAAATGAGGTTTGCGGGTGAGCAGAGATAAGCAGTTAGCTGAAGAGAGCATAAGTCGCCTCTTTGAACTAGCCATTAAGACTATAGACGAGAATCCAAAACTTGCCCAGAGGTATGTACAGTTAGCTCGAGCTGTGGGTATGAGAACAAAGACGCGAATACCGAGGAAGTACCGGAACCTCATATGTAAGGGTTGTAAAAACCTGATAATACCCGGACTCAATAGTCGAATTCGGCTTCAGTCCAGAAGAGAACCTCACATAGTGATCACCTGCCTAAAATGTGGCAAAATTAAACGAATCCCCCTAAAAAGAACAAAAAAGGTTCTTGAGGCTAAAAATGAAAGAGTGGATAGATAAACCTAACTCTGAGGCAATGAGAAATATCCTTGCCCTTGGATTCGTCAGTTTCTTTACAGACATTTCGAGTGAGATGTGTTTCAGCATACTACCCACTTTCATTCTCGGGCTCCCAGGAGCGACACGAGCAATTCTGGGCATAATAGAAGGTCTGGCTGAAGCTTTAAGTTACGGCATGAGAGCAGTTTCAGGTTTCTTCTCAGACAAGTTTAGAAAAAGAAAAGCGATGGTTTTCGTTGGCTATACCATATCTAATGTAATCAAGCCCCTATTCGCTGTGGCTCAGACGACCATTGAGGCTCTTATAATACGCGTCGGCGATAGGATTGGAAAGGGAGTCCGGACGTCGCCTCGGGATGCCCTCCTCAGCGAATCGGTTTCTGAAAAACGCCTAGGCGTGGCCTTCGGGCTTCATCGAACCCTCGATCAAGCCGGAGCTATTTTAGGTCCTATCTTCGCCTCCACCCTTCTGCTCATCCTCGGTTTAACTGTACGTGATGTATTCGCGTTTTCCTTTATCCCCGGGATTATGGCGCTCTTTATCCTCCTAATCTTTGTCAAGGAACGAGTGATCAAGCCTAAAGAGAAATTTAAATTACTCAGAGGCATAAGGGATGTTCTAACTGGAAGACTCTCCTTACTCCTCCTCATCGTATCCTTCTTCTCCCTTGGAGCCTTTAACTTCTCCTTTGTGCTTTTAAGAGCGGAGGAAATAGGCGTGTCTGAAAGCCTCATCCCCATTGTATACGCCGTAATAAATGTAACGCACACTGCCGTTGCCATACCAGCCGGCCTCCTATCTGATAGAATAGGTAAGGAAAAGGTTCTCATAACGGGTTATGGAACTTTCCTCCTCTCAGCTCTCCTCCTCACATTACCGTACAGCAATTTTCTCTATGCCTTCCTTATCGCTGCTGTTTATGGAATCTACGCAGGAATCGTAGAGACTGTCCAGAGGGCGCTCATCCCGAGATATTCACGCAATGACCTGAGAGGGACAGCTTATGGATTATACTATCTTGTCGTAGGATCATCCTTCATGGTCTCTAATACGGTTATTGGAACGTTATGGGAATACGTAAATCTAGAAACCGCCGTCAGTTACAGCATTATAACATCCCTAATCGCCATAGTGGGTATGATCGCCTTTCTGAGGCGGCAAGTGAAAAAGTCTTTATAAGAGACTGTGTGAAATAGAGGCAGAAGTACTCTAGAGGAGAAAGCAGATTTGCCAACACCCTACGATGTTCCTCCAGACCTCTTGATCAGAGTTACATCCCAATACTTAAAGAAGAATGTAGATGAAGTTACGCCTCCCGATTGGGCGACTATAGTGAAGACAGGTCCACACGCCGAGAGGCCCCCTGAAGACCCAGAATGGTGGTATACTCGTTGCGCCTCGATTCTCAGGAAGCTGTACTTGAAGGGCCCCATCGGGGTTGAGAGGTTACGTTCTGAATACGGTGGTAGGCAAGATAGGGGGGCGATGAAGGAACGGGCTGTTAAAGGTAGCGGAGCCATAGTGAGGCTTGCTCTAAAGCAGCTTGAAGCAGCTGGTCTAGTTGATCGAGTAGGGAACAGGGGTAGAGTGGTTAGTAGGGAAGGAAGACGTTTATTAGATCGTCTATCTACCCAAATTAAGGAGGAACTAGAGAAGAAGAATCCCGAACTTAGGAAGTATTAAGGTGTGTTCTAATGAGTGACGACGCGGAGCTGGAAGAGATACGTCGGAAGAGGCTTCTTGAACTCCAGAGGAGCATCGCTCTTGAACAGCAGAAGATCAGGGCACAACAGGAGTTGGAGTTACGTAAACAAGCTATTCTGCGTGGTATACTCACTCCAGAAGCGAGACAACGTCTCACAAACATCAAGATGGTGAGACCTGAATTCGCTGAACAGATAGAACTTCAACTTATTCAGATTGCGCAACAGGGGAGGATTCCTCTACCAATAAATGATGTTCAACTCAAAGAGATACTGGCTAGATTGCAGTCTGCCCGTAGGGATATAAAAATAAGGAGGCTCTGAAATGGCTAGAAATAAACCAGTAGCGAAGAAGAAGCGTCTAGGGAAGGCCGGTAAAGAGATAAAGGCTGTTCCAAGCTGGGTTATGGCTAAAACTTTAGGTAAAGTGAGAAGGACGCCTAAGAGAAGAAGGTGGAGAAGAGGAAATATAAAAGCCTAGAGAGGAGGAGCGATGGAATCAACTGAGGAAGTTGAAGAGGAGGAATCGGCTGAAGAGGAAGTCCCGGTGGAAGAGGCGGAGGCTGAGGCTGAAGAGATAGAAGAAGCCGAAGTTGAAGAGGAGGAGCGGGAAGAAGAGGAGGAAGAGATTGTTGAAGAGAGGATTTATACGATTCCCTTACAAAGAGCGTGGATAGCTCCTAGAAAGAAACGGACTCCTCGGGCAATGAGAATTCTAAGGGAATTTATTCAGAGGCATATGAAGCCGGAGGATATAATAATTAAGAATGAAGTTAACGAGTTACTCTGGGCTAGGGGCATAGAGAAGCCCCCGAGAAAGATTAGGGTTAGGGCGACGAAGGATAAGGAAGGAGTAGTAACACTTCACCTCATAGAAGGTAGGTGATTTTTGGGAATCCACTTAGCAGAGATCTTCGGAAGCGCAAGTATAGGCGTCTACACCTTAACCACCGATAGTTTCGCCATCCTTCCAAAGAGCGCCCCAAAGAGGAAGATAGCGCAGTTCCAGAAATGGTTAGGCGTAAACTTAGTGGTAACGGATATAGGAGGTTCAGTTTTGATAGGCGTTTTGTCCGCTGCTAACTCCAACGGTATACTCTTACCTCACTTCATAAAGGATGAAGAACTCTCGGTGATAAAATCGGCTCTGGACATTAATGTAACCGTAATGGAGTGTAAGGAAACGGCCTTTGGAAACATGGTCCTCGCGAATGATTACGGAGCTGTTGTAAGTCCTCATATGAGCAAGAAGGTCATAAAGAAGGTGGAGGATACCTTGGGAGTGGAGGTTGTTAAGGGGAGAATAGCTGGTTTATGGTATGTTGGCTCTTTAGCCGTCGCCACTAACCAAGGAGTACTAACTCATCCAATGGTTACTGAGGAGGAGCGAGAGGTTCTGGAGGAGGTCTTGAAAGTCAGGGCGGATGTGGGTACTGTTAACTGTGGAATTCCTTATATCTCCACCGGCCTCCTATGTAATACGCACAACGCAGTAGTAGGATTTATAACTACAGGTCCAGAGTTGTTCATAATCGGAAATGCGTTTAATGTGGTCGGAGAAGATGAGTGAAGTGAAGATCTTCCGAGTGACTGGAAAAATAGTGAAACCCAACTTCAAAACGGAGTTCAGGAAAGAGTATAGAGCGTTGAAACCAGAAGATGCTGTGGAGTTGGTCTACAAGGAGATGGGGAGCCGTCACAGGGCTAAACGTTTCCAGATCAAGATAATAAAGGTGGAGCCTATTAGTCCTGAAGAATCTGAAGACGTTGTTATTAGGAATCTTAGTTTAGGGGAGAAGGGAGCTGTCGGCTAAAGAGAGTGACGAGGAGAGATTCAGAAGACTCACTGTAGAACTTAGGCTTCTTGAAGGTACGGCAGAGACGTTACAGTCTAGGATAAACTTCATCTCAGCAGCTGAGGCGGAACTCAGAGTTGCGGAGATGACGATGGAAGGTTTAGAGGAGGAAGGAGCGAATAAGACGATCCTCGTACCGATTGGAGGAGGCTCCTATATAAGAGCTAAACTGGACAGTGTCGAGAAGGTGATAGCGGGAATCGGCGCTCAAGTCGCGGTAGAACGAACACTCAAAGAGACAAAAGAGAATGTCAAAAAGAGATTAGAAGAACTTCAAAAAACGAACAGGACTCTTCGGCAACAATTAACTGAAGTTCTAAATAGAATACAGGAGAATAGAGCCGCTTTGCAAGAGATAAGCAGTAGATTATCTCAAAGGGAGAGGAATAGACCTGTTCGAGAAGCTAAAAGAGGGCCTTAACAGGTTAGTTGATAAGATCTCTACAGTAGAACTGAAAGGTGATCAGTTAAGGCCTATCCTTGAGGAGTTTGAATTCAACCTTATAGAGAATGATGTCGGAATATCCGTGGCGAGTTACATCTGTGAAGAGATAGGGCGGAGACTTGAAGGAGTTCGAGTAAGCCGTTTAGAAGATAAAAAGCGGTTAATTGAGAATACCCTGCGGGATATAATGTTCGAAGTCTTAACTCCCCCAGATAAAGTTGACATCCCCGCTTTGATCAAGAAGAAGCAGGCAGATAGGGAGCCCTTCCTTATAGTTTTTGCCGGAATAAACGGAACTGGGAAAACCACTACAATCGCTAAAATGGCTAAGTTCCTTACGAAGAAGGGGTTCTCTGTTGTTTTAGCTTGCAGCGATACTTACCGCGCCGGGTCTATAGAGCAATTAGATGAACATGCTAGAAGGCTTGGAGTACGAATGATCAAGCATCAATATGGATCAGATCCAGCTGCTGTTGCCTATGACTCTAAGAGCCACGCTAAGGCTAGAGGAGTGGACGTTGTTCTCATAGATACGGCTGGGCGTATGCAGACTAACAAGAACTTGATCAATGAACTTTTAAAGATAAAGAGAGTTGTTAACCCTGATTTAACAATCCTAGTTGTCGACGCCTTGACCGGTAACGATGCGATACTCCAAGCAGAAGAGTTTCATAAGAGTATAGGAATAGATGGAACTATATTAACGAAGGTGGATGCTGACATAAAGGGAGGCGCCGCCCTCAGCGTGGCTTACGTGACGAAGAGACCCATACTCTTCGTGGGAACAGGGCAGTCTTATGAGGATTTAGAAGAGTTCAAACCGGAAAAGTTCGTGAATTTGATACTCGGCAGTTAAATAGGCCAACTAAACTAATTATTCGGGACTAGGCTTAAATTGATCTTGATTGTTGGATCAACAAAGGACCCAGCTAGTGTAAATATCGGTAGGTGTCTTCTAGAGCTATATGATTTTAAGAGACTGCCTGAAACCTTCCAAGGAAACCCGGTATACTCCATCTCGATAGGAGAGAAGGAGGTTAGGTACGTAAGGTTTAACGTAGAGCCGATTTACACCCAAAACTTGACCGATTTCTTCTCTCCAGAGCTTGTCATCTTCATATCCAGACATAGTAGTAAAAGCGGTCTTCCCACTCTCACGGTCCATACACCCGGAAACCTTGGAGAGGCGGAATTTGGAGGTCTTCCTAGAGAGGTCTCGATCTCTCCAGCCGGTCCTATGAAGAGGGCGTTAAAAGAACTCCACCTTATGGAAGATGAACTTGATCTAGGCTACCAAGTCTCTTATGAAGGTACACATCACGGTCCATCCCTCAAGGTTCCAACCATGTTCGTGGAGTTGGGGAGTTCCCCTCCTCAATGGAATGATAAGAGGGCGGCGATGGTCGTCGCGAGAAGTGCAATGGCAGCATTGAATGGAGAAATTACATGTAAAGTCGCGCTGGGAATCGGAGGAGCCCATTATAACATGAAGTTCACGAAACTCGCTTTAGAAACCGACATCGCCTTCGGCCATATGATTCCCAAGTACGCGGTTCCTCTCCTGAATAAGGAGATCCTCCGCCAATGTATAGAGAGGACATGGGAGAAGGTAGAACTCGTTCTCTTGGATTGGAAAGGAATAAAGGGGTCCTACAAAAGCTCTGTAGCGAACCTTGTGGAAGAGTTAGGGTTAGCATGGGAGAAGGTCTAGTTAACCTGCGTATAATGTTTTTAAGTTCAGCTTTCATATACTGACGGAGGAGAAGAATTAAAATGGAGTATGAAAAGTTATTGGAGAGGGCCTACTCTAAGCTCCCGCCGATCACGAAGGAGAGTAGACGCTTTGAGGTACCGACTGTTAGATCCTCCATCTTCGGCGCCAAAACTATAATACACAACTTCAAAGATATCTGTGAAACCATAGG
>CAZOCN010000053.1:0-9251 GCA_964578315.1 uncultured Candidatus Bathyarchaeia archaeon | reverse complement strand
CCATTATCGATCCTAACGATGGCGACCACGTAAGGGGCTTCCTCTATTAACCTCTTCGGCGCTATATGGATGATGGTGAAGGCTTCTACGCTTCCTTCTCTCGCAAATTCCCTCCAAGTTAGGTTTTGACTGCCACAGGAGCTACAGAGAGGTTTCGGGGGGAGATATAACATGCCGCAGTCTCTACATTCAACGCCCATCAGTTTATCTTCATTAAGGAAACTCTGGAAAGCGTTTACAGTGAAGGGTGCATCAACATCCATTCTCAGCCTACCTCCTCAATATTTGGACTACTACGGTTCCTCCAGATGCTCCAACATTGTGGAGGAGTCCAGTCTCTGCATCATCGACTTGTCTCCTGCCAGCTTCACCCCTCAATTGCATCCATAGTTCATAGGCCATGGCGACGCCGGTTGCTCCAACAGGGTGTCCCTTGGCTTTCAATCCGCCGTCTGTGTTGAGTGGTCTGTCTCCGTCGAGAGCTGTTCTGCCTTCGACTGCAGCTTTAGCGCCTTCTCCGCGTTCGAAGAAGCCTAGGTCTTCAGAGGCGATGACCTCGGCTATTGTGAAGCAATCGTGGACTAAGGCGACGTCTATATCTTTAGGCTCTAAACCAGCCATGCTGTATGCCTTACGTCCCGCTTCCACAGCCGCCCTTATAGACGTGAGGTCTTCCCTGTCGTGGAGTGCCATAGTGTCGGAGGCTTGTCCCAGACCCGCGAAGTAGAGCGGTGTATCCGTGAAGCCCTTAGCTCTCTCAGAAGCTGTTAATATAACAGCGGAGGCACCGTCAGATATGGGACAACAATCGAAGAGTCTGAGAGGGTAGGCTACCATAAAATTCAAGGGAGACTTCAAGAACTCCATCTCATCGCTGAACTTTAATCCCTTCCGTTCACCGATTTTGGCAGCTATCTCAGAGACCTCAGACTGGAAATGAGCTTTAGGATTAAGTGCGCCGTTATGATGGTTCTTTATGGTGATGGCTGTCAAGTCCTCCCATTTCGAATTGTACTTGGCGAAATAGGCGGTTGCCATAGCGGCGTATATACCTGGAAAAGTGAAGCCGACGGCAGCTTCGTAGAGGTTATCTGCCGCCATAGCAAGAGTATCCGTCACCTCATCCGTCTTGAGGTTAGTCATCTTCTCCACCCCGCCCACCATCACCACATCAAAGGCTCCGGAGGCTACAGCTAGAACTCCCATTTGGAGAGCTACTCCACCACTTGCGCAGGCGTTCTCTATACGGGTTGTGGGGATGGGGTTCAACCCCAACCAATCCGCCATCAACGGTGCCATATGACATTGATGCTCGAAGACATCACTTGAGAAGTTTCCTATAAAAAGGGCCTCTACATCCTTCCTTTCTATTCCCTTATCTACAGAAGCGAAGGCTTCCAAAGCAGCCTCAACAAAGAGCTCCCTACTCGTCTTTCCCTTATGCTCTTTATGGTGGAAACGTGTTGTTCCAGCTCCAACCATAGCGACTTCTCTAGTTAACCTCATTTTACTTTCTCCAGATCAAAATAATCAGTTATTTGTTCCTCATTTCTAAGATAAATAGTCAACTGTAAAATCAGAAAAAGAGACCCTCTCAAAAAATTTGAAATTGAACCTCCGTTGTATGTTTACCCAAAATAAGGAAGAAGGGAAGAAATTGTCTAAGCGTTCCTCTATTCAAACTAGGAATGGTGGAAGAGAAGGTTTTTTCATCTTTACTTGTATAATGGGTGCCTTCGCTATTCTGAGTTCAACGATGTCTAAGAACCCCGTCCTCCCCTTATTAGCTTCTAGTCTCGGTGCAAGAGCGGAGGATATGGGTTTAATCGCTGCAGCGTCCACAATTCCGGGCATAATAATAAGTTTTCCCGCTGGTCTAGTATCGGATATTTGGGGAAGGCGGAAGGTCGTCGTCTTTTCTCTCTGTATCTTCGCGACAGCACCTTTCATCTACCTATTCGTTACCGCCCCTTGGCAACTTGTCATAGTACGCTTTTATCATGGCTTCGCGACAGCAATATTCGGACCCGTAGTTAACGCTGCCATCGCTGAAAGATATCCTAAACGCAAAGGCGAAAGGATCTCTACTTTCTCCTCCGCTACTCTAATAGGCAGAGGTATAGCTCCCTTCCTAGGAGGAAGTATCCTCTATTTGGCTAATTTCATCTCCGTATATCTCGCCGTGGGCATCAGCGCAATCATAGCCCTCTTCGTAGGCATCTTTTTCGTTAAGGATATACCATCAGAAGATAACTATCGAAAGAGGAACGAAAGAACATCTTTACATGAAGCCTTCGGCCTCTCTAAATCCGTGGCTCTTAATCCGAGGATCATCCTTACTGGTTATGTGGAAGCGGTTACGGCATTAACCTATGGTGCCTTTGAGTTCTTTGTTGTCCTTTACGCTAAATCCCTTAGTCTAGACAACTTCAACATCACCTTAATCTCGGGTACGTGGTTGTTAATTGTAATGTTAACTAAACCTCAGATGGGGAGGCTCAGCGACAAAATTGGGAGAACCCCGCTGATAATCGGAGGCTCATTACTTGGCGGTATACCTTTACTACTGATAATTTTCGTTTCAGATTTCCCCTCTTTGATGGCGATCTCGATGGTTTATGGACTCGGTTACTCCGCAATCACATCCTCAACAGCCGCGTACGTATCCGACCTCTCCAGAAAGAAAACCTATGGTTCTGCCTTGGGCTTCTTAAGTACAATAATGGACGTTGGACAATCCCTTGGTCCGATACTTACGGGTCTCATAATAGCGGCATTCGATTACATAATAGCCTTCCAGACTCTAGGCGCATTCCTTCTAACCGCGGCGACACTATTCTACGCTGTGAGAGTATTGGAGAAGTAAAACTCTAGAAAGTTTGATCCTGTCTTCTAAAGTTCTTAGAATTTAGGGTTATACTTAAACTTATTAACAAGTTAAAATAGAAAGGGATCGGATGAAAGATGAGATTTGATAAGGTTATTGTTACAGTTGATTCTCATACGGCTGGGGAGCCTACTAGGGTTGTAGTGGGTGGCGTACCATATATTCGTGGTCGTACCATGGAGGAGAAGCGGGAATATGTGAAGAGGAACTTTGATTATATACGATCAGTCTTAATGCAGGAGCCTAGAGGTCATCGGGATATGTTCGGAGCTATAATAACACCGCCCATTAGGGACGATTCAGACTTCGGTGTAGTATGGATAGACTGCGCTGAATATCCTGACATGTGTGGTCACGGAAGCATCGGGGTGGCTATGACCGCGGTGGAGTGTGGTCTTGTAAAGAAGACTGAACCAATTACAGAAGTGGCTTTCGACACTCCGGCAGGTCAGATAAAAGCCCTCGCGAAAATCGTTGATGGTTCAGTTGACTCCGTGACTATAAGACACGTCCCATCCTTCCTTTACAAGTCAACTACTGTAAAACTTCCTAGTGTGGGAGACGTGCCTGTTGATGTATCTTTCGGAGGAAACTTCTTTGCCATCGTCAAGGCTGAGGATATCGGAGTGAGAGTGAGACCAGAGAATTCTAGAAAACTCACGGAAATTGGGATGACAATTAAGAATTCCATAAGTGCACAGATGGATATTCAGCATCCGCTGAAGCCTTATATCAATAGTCTTTTGGGAACCCGAATAATCGAGGAGTCGTCTAAACCGGGGAGAAGCGTAAGAAACGTTGTTATCTTCTCTGAGGGACAGGTGGATAGGTCTCCTTGTGGAACCGGTACATGCGCGCATATGGCTATGCTCTATGCCAAAAAGGGTGTTGAGTTAGGTGAAGAAGTTACGCATGAGAGCATAATAGGTACAAGCTGGAAGTCTAGAGTTGTAGAGGAAACGAAGGTTCATGACTTTAAAGCCGTGATTCCAGAGGTTATAGGAAGAGCTTACATAACCGGATTCCATAAGTTCATAATAGACCCAGACGACCCACTCAGAGAGGGGTTCCTCCTCATCTAGACCCTCAGCAGAGGGATTAGAAGACGAAGTTATTTTAGCTTTCACTCAGAGCTCTAGAAAACTCCAAAACTGTGATATTACCTTTTTTTATGTTAGAACGCCCTTCCATCTGGTTATAACCGCACTCCGCTCTTTTTTGGACTAATTGGAAGAGTGGTTAAGGGGATCTGTTTTGTCACATTAAAAATAGTTTTTCTTTTGGAAGATGATTTCAACTAGTCGAGCCTACGAATTAAAAAATGGGAGGAGGGAAAACTATTTTATTATACCACTCTTTCGCATTATTTCTCTTATTTTCTCTACTTCTTCTTTCGGCATACGTTTCTGTGGTGGGAAGGGGGGTCCTACATCCAGTCCAGCGGCTTCGAGAACTCCTTTAGATGTGGTTCCTTCCCCTAACCCCATATGGGTTATATCCTCGGCAGCTGATACCTCCGCTTGCCATCCATGGGTTCTATCGTATTCCTTCATATACTCTAGATACTTCCCTTTCTTTAGCAGTTCCCACAGTTTCAATTCGACTTCTGGATTAAAGTTGGCAACATGCGAGATGAATCCCTTCATTCCCAGCATATGCCCGAGTACTGTGCCCATGTTATCTATGAAGTTAACTTCATCAGCAAACTTCTTCAGCACAGTTACGAAGTTGCCGAAGTCGAAACTACTCCATTTCACCGCAGCTACGTTCTCTAACTTCACGAGTTTAGCCATAAGTGGCGCCCTAATCTCGAACCCCATAGAGCACCAAGGGGTATTGTAGACCACTATTCCAACGTCAGCAGCGTCATTTATCATCCTATAATACTCATACACCTCATCGTCTACAGGACGCGTGTAGTGGGGAGGATTTACTTGGAGGAAATCAACCCCCACGTCCTCTGCGTATTTAGCCTTCTTAACAGCCGCTCTACCATCCAGTTCAAAGAGACCCACCATTGTGGGGACTCTTCCGTCAGCGGCTTCCACTAGAGTCTTCATGATTTTCTTATGTTCCTCATCATTTAAGAAGTACCCTTCTCCTAAGCCGCCAGCTGCCATTATAACACCGTCGCCTTCTTTGATTCCATGTTCAATAAGCCAGTTGACGTGCTCCGCTATTCTATCATAGCGAACCTCATATTTCTCGGTGCAGAAAGTAGGAATGGAGACAACAACACCTCTAACTCTATCTTTCTTTATCTCACCCATACACCTTTCACCAATTCAAGCTATAGAAACGCTCCTTTAATAACTTGCGATTAAATCGTTTCCTGTTTTTTTAGGGCATATTAACTAAAGCATTTAATTAGAATTCAAAAATAGAAGTTACAACAATTCATTTTCATGCTTTTTTACACGAGGCGTCTTACGATAAGGAAGTAGAATTTCAATTATTTGCCGCGAAAACGCTTATATTTAATTTATTGGCATCCCTTATCAAAATCTTGTTAAGGGAGACCGTTAACATGTCCGCAAAGACCATGAAGAGAATTCTTGTGACGGGAGCTACTGGTCAAATAGGTTCTGAGCTAACAGTTGAATTGCGGAAAAAATACGGTGGTGAAAATGTTATCGCTGCTGGACATAAAAGGAAGCCTAGCGAAAAACTTCTTAGAACAGGCCCCTTCGAGTATGTGGATGTCACCCAAAGAGACAGCATAGAAAGAGTAGTTAAAAAATACGATGTCGACACAATCTACCATTTAGCCGCGGTTCTCTCAGCAGTGGGTGAGCAAAAACCCCAGCTTACGTGGAACGTAAACGTGAATGGACTTAATAACATACTTGAGGTCGCAAAGGAACACAACATGGTCAGGATTTTCTGGCCGAGTTCTATCGCTGTTTTCGGTCCTGAAACACCTCGAGTAAATACTCCGCAAAACACGGTTTTGATTCCAACGACCATGTATGGTGTCACAAAGGTCGCCGGTGAACTACTCTGTAACTATTATTTTGTTCGATTCGGTTTAGATGTACGTTGCGTCCGTTACGTTGGGATCATAAGCAGCGAAACGCCTCCGGGAGGAGGTACAACGGACTATGCTGTGGAGATGTTTTACGAAGCCATAAAAAAGAAGCGGTATACGTGCTTCGTGAGGGAGGATACTGTCTTGCCTATGATGTACATGCCGGATTGCATCAAGGCAGCCATAGATCTCATGGAGGCTGATCCGTCTAAGATCAAACGCCATGTGGGCTATAATGTGACTGGAATGAGTTTTTCTGCTGGAGAATTAGCAGCTGAAATAAAGAAGTATATTCCAGAGTTTGAATGTGAATACAAACCTGATTTTAGGCAGAAAATTGCTGACTCTTGGCCTATGTCGATAGATGACAGTGTGGCTCGTGAGGAGTGGGGTTGGAAACCGGACTATGATTTAGCTTCCATGACCAAGGATATGATGGAAAAACTGATGAAACGTTTTGCTGAAGGTAAACTTTAGAGAGTTTGTTTAATAAGCGGGAAGCATAAGGAAAATGTTAAAATAAACTGGGATGTTAACTTTTAGAAGGTGATTAATGTGGTAGTTACACGGCATCCTACGAAATATTTAGGTGAAGAATATCAACGCCTAGTCCGCGAAAACCTCAACTGGCAACTAAGGGTTTTAGAAAGTTCAAGTGAACCGATATGTGTTGTCGATGGAAAAGAGGTTTTAATGCTATGTGCAAACAACTACTTGAATTTGGCAACACACCCAAAAGTTGTTGAGGCCGCCATTGAGGCAACTCGCAAATATGGAGCAGGCGCGGGAAGCGACAGATCAATTTCCGGTAACATGATTCTTCATGAGGAACTGGATAGGCGTTTGGCAAAGTTTAAGAAGGCGCCAGCGTCGCTTACTTTTCAAACGGGATTTATGGCTAACGAAGGAGTCATCCCTCAACTCGCTGGCAGAGGCGACCTGTTTGTTTCAGACGAGTTAAACCACGGTTCGATAATTGACGGAGTGAGATTAAGTCACGCAGATAGAGCAATATTCAAACATAAAGATATAGAGGATTTAGTCCGTGTTATGGACGAAGCGGAGAAGCATGATCCACCCTATAGGCATATCTGGATTCTAACAGACGGAGTTTTCAGCATGGATGGAGACTTGGCGCCTCTCCCCGAAATAGCGAAGATAGCTAAAGAGCATGGTGCGGGTGTTTATGTTGATGACGCTCATGGAGAAGGCGTATTGGGAGAGGACGGAAGAGGAATAGTGGACCATTTCCATCTTGGAAGAGACGACGTACACGTTGAGATGGGGACTTTTTCAAAGGCTTTCGGGGTTGTGGGAGGACACATCACAGGTAGTGAAGATTTGAGGAACTTTGCGTATAATAAGGCTAGAAGCTGGCTTTTAAGTGGAGCTGTTCCGCCTGGTGTTGCAGCCGCTTGTATAGCAGCCATAGACGTACTTGAGTCAGAACCTCAACATGTACGGAAGGTATGGGAGAACCGTAATTATATCCTTGACTGCTTCAAAGACGCCGGATTTGACACTGGAAACTCAGAGACGCCTATAATTCCGGTTATGTGCGGAAGAAGCAAAAAAGCTAAGGACCTTGCAGACTACCTATGGTCTAAAGGAATATTTGTTCTGCCAATATTCTATCCAATGGTTCCTAGAGAAAAAGCGAGAATACGGGTACAGTTATGCGCTAAACACACTATTGAGCAACTTGACAGAGCCGTGGAAGCCTTCAAAAAAGGCGGAAAAAGTCTGGACATAATCTGAAATTTTCCTCTTATTTTTAAGTTTTTTAAAGATCAATCTGTCTTAAAAAGAGCGCTTGATGTAGAATACTGGACTTTGCGGGTACGGAAAGAACGGGGCGCGTGAAAAGTGGGAACCGTTTGTAAGTGGTATCCCGTTTGTCCCATGAAAAGGTTTTACGAAGAGGGGAAACTGAAACGCGAGTGGATAGAGAAGTACTGTATGGGGAACTATGAATCTTGTGTACGGTATAAGCTTGAAGAAGCCACAGTGCCGCACCCTGATAATATGTTGCCGAATGGAGAAATAGATGAGAACTTGAAGTAACCAGTTGTTTAAACGGGGAACCCGCTAAGAAAGTGTTTTGCGGACAGTAGAGCTTCCTCTTACATGAAGATTAAGGTTCTTGAGCGCCTAAGTTAATGATTGCGAGAGCTAGTATCCTACTCGCTTCGAGGAGCTCGTTTATCTCGACGTACTCGCTTGAAGAATGGGCTTGTTCTATGGCGCCTGGACCGAAGACTACTGTTTTGATGTTTAGTGGAGGCGAGAACATAAGAGAGGCGTCTGTCGTGTAGGATGCTCCTCTGAGATTCAACCGTTTATGAAGTACGACTTCACCTGCCTTGAGGAGCGCCTTTACCACTGGTTCCTCGGGAGAGCAATCTAAAGCGATTCCGTATTCAGGCGTAAAATCCTTAGAGAGGCGCAATTCGTACTCAAAACTAGGATCGCTCTTTTTAATCTCCATCAGAACAGCGTCCATCTCTTTGAGAGCAGCCTCTGGACTCTCTCCAGGTAAGAACCGCCGATCAATCTGGATTCTACAGCTCTCTGGTACCACACTGAAATGCGTTCCACCTTCGATTCTACCTATATTTATGGTTGGATAACCCAGTAGAGGATGCCTTCTTTCCTTAAGTCTCTCGGCGTATTGAAGTAAATTATTGATTGCCTTTGTCATCTGGTAGATGGCATTCACTCCCAGTTCCGGAGTACTCCCATGGGCTGGCTTCCCTTTCACTGTTAACTCGAAGACGCGTTCTCCTTTATGGGCGATGACTATGTCCAAGGAGGTAGGCTCTACGACTATACCATACTCCGTTTTCAATCCTAACTTCCTTAAGTGAGAGGTTCCCAAACCCCTCCCTTCCTCGTCTATGACAGCCGCTATCACTAAGTCACCATTGAAGGGGACCTCAGAATCCTTCACGGCCTTCGCAGCTAGGAGCATAGAGGCTAAGCCGCCCTTCATATCAGCGGCTCCCCGACCGTATATCTTACCATCCCTCACCTCAGCGGCTAAGGGATCAACAGTCATACCTTCAATGGGAACTGTATCCATATGCCCATTCAACATCAGAGAAGGAGACCCCGCAGAACCCCTGAGAAAGCCTATTACGTTAGGTCGTCCCTCAGCAACCTCATATTTCTTAACCTCAAACCCCCAACCTTCAAGTAGACCACTTATAAAATCCGCTATCTCACTCTCATGTCCTGTCTCACTTGGAATCCGCACGAGGTCTCTGCAGAGCTTTACAACATCGTCCCTTCGAATTCTATCTAGTGCTTCACTCACTAAACCTTCCCCCATGATGA
>CAZOCN010000052.1:0-9361 GCA_964578315.1 uncultured Candidatus Bathyarchaeia archaeon | reverse complement strand
TGGTAGGCACGTTCTTATCCTGGAAGAGTCTGGTATGCCCATAATGGATCATAAGGTCGACTTTTAAACTCTCAACTTCCGGTGGATAAGGATCGCAGGCTCCGTAGCATGGATCCGCAGAGATAAAAACTTCAGCTCCCATCCCTTCTATTAAGTCTCTAATCCTGTAGGCTATATCCCTCAGTCCCTCCGGTAATTGTACTAATACCCTCCTAGCCTTTCGTCTCGTAATCTCAGCCTTCACAGTCTCTTCTTCCAAATCTAGAAAGAGTTCACTCATAATCCGTAAATCCAACTCCCAATTTAGAATCTAGAGTATCTACGGTATAAAAATTCGCTCAATCCAAAAAAAGCGTGTAGTGTTTCGTGAATAAAAGAGAGGAGAGGTCTTCTACTCTTCGAAGTATTCTTCCTTCACTTCTCTAAGAGTTTCGCGGACCTCAGCAATTCTTTCAAGGAGTACTTTCTGTTCTATGCTAGCTACTAGCTTCCTTGTCTGGACTACCACATCGTTGTTGACGCTTATGCTGTCGATTCCGCACCGAACCAGGAACTCACAGAATTCTGGATATACTGAGGGGGCTTGTCCACAGATGCTCACTGTTACTCCGTTCTTATGAGCAGTTTTTATGAGATAGGCAATAGCCCTCTTAACTGCGGGATCCCTCTCATCGAAGTATCGGCTATCTATCTCCGGGAGTATCTGGCTATCTCTATCCGTTCCGAGTACGAGCTGAGTGAGGTCGTTGCTGCCTATGCTGAAGCCGTCGCAGAGTTTAGAGAATTCATCAGCCATGAATATTATACTAGGTACTTCAGCCATAAGCCATACTTTGAAGTCACGACTCCGCTTCAGCCCCTCTTCCTCCATGATTCGGAGGCACTCCTTCACTTCCCAAGTACACCTGACAAAGGGGAGCATAATCCAGACGTTCTTTAAACCCCACTCATCCCGAACCTTTTTAATAGCTTTGCACTCAAGCCTGAAAGCCTCTTTGTATTGTTTACTGATATACCTGCTTACTCCTCTCCACCCCATCATGGGGTTGTCTTCATGTGGCTCGTACTTCTCTCCGCCTTTGAGTTGTCTATACTCGTTTGTCTTGAAGTCGCTGAACCTCACAACTACAGGCTTTGGGAATATAGCCCTTGCAACCTGTGCTACTCCATCAGCCATGCTATCGACGAACTTCTGGCTTTCCCCTATTTCTATGAGGTAATTCGGGTGCTCTCCGATGTAGGAGGCCATTATGAACTCTACGCGCATTAGCCCTATTCCATCGAAGGGAAGGTCCTTGTAGTCTTCTATCTTCTCAGGTACGCCGAGGTTCATGTATATCTTAGTTCCAGTTACCGGAACCGCCTCAGAGACTGATACTAGGGGAGCTGCCTTCTCAGCTGAGGGTTTACCAGTAACTTCCTCAACCAAGCCCTCATAAACAACTCCTGTCTTGGCGTCAACGGTGTATTCCTTACCTGTAAGCAGGTTCTCAGTTGCGTTTCCAGTTCCTACGATACATGGTATCCCTAACTCTCTAGAAACTATAGCCGCGTGGCATGTCATTCCCCCATCATTGGTTACGATGGCTCCTGCAACTCGCATGTAAGGTACCCAATCTGGGTTAGTCATTGTAGTTACGAGAATATCGCCTTTCTTAATGAGTTTAGACGCATCTTCAGTGGTAAGGGCTACTTTAGCCACACCGCCATAAATGCCAGGACTCGCCGGTAAACCCTTCACAACCACTACCTTCTCCACAGCTCTTGTTACAGCCTCCTCTTCCTCCGGCTTAGCCGGGCCCTTCAGGCTCCAAACGGTCTCTGGTCTAGATTGAACTATGAAGATGTTCTCCGGAAAGTCGAGATCCTCATCTACAGCCCACTCTATATCCTGTGGTCGTCCATTGTAATGTTTCTCGATGAGTTTGCCTAATTCAGCGAGTTTCTTGATTTCTCTGTCCTCTAGACAAGGCTTATCTTGTCTATCTTTCGGGACCTCTACGTGTATGGTTCCTTTACCCTTCGGGTCTCGTATGTACTCCACCGTCTTCTTCGCTATCCTCCGCTCTATAATCTCCAGCGTCTCTTTGTTCACTATAAAATCGTCAGGAGTTACGGCACCTGAGACAACGGATTCACCTAGACCCCAGTTACCTTCGATCACTATTTGATTTCTATCTCCAGTCACGGGATTGATAGTGAACATGACACCTGCCGACCTGGAGTTAACCATCTTCTGAACACCGACGCTTATGAGAACGTCTTCATGTCTGAAACCCTTTGTAGTTCTATAGAAGATCGCCCTCGGAGTGAAGAGGCTCGACCAGCATTTTCTAGTCTTCTCGATAAGGTCGTCTTCGCCCTCAACGTTCAGATAGGTCTCCTGCTGCCCAGCAAAGGAAGCGTCTGGAAGGTCTTCTGCTGTAGCGCTGGACCTTACAGCAACAGAGACCTCTTTCATCTTTGCCCTTTCGGATAATTTCCTATAAGCCTCCCGTATTGCCTTGTCGATCACTTCAGGCATCTTAGTAGATTCGATAAGTTCACGTACTTTCTTAGAGGCTTCTTCATACTGTTGCGGGTTGTTAATGTCGGTTACAGTCTCACTTATAATACTGTATATCTTCTTCGCTATACCTGTCTTTTCGATGAACAGTTGGTAGGCCTGTGCGGTCACCGCGAATCCATAGGGAACGGGTATGCCCGCCTGTAACATTTCTCCTAGATTGGCGCATTTTCCACCGACTAGAGGAATATCCTCCTTCCTCAAATCTTCAAACCAGATTATGATTTTCTCTCCAGCTTTCAAAATTCTCACTTACCTACCTATTTTACAGGTTCAATTATTATACGACATGGGATAGGCAGTTTAGCTCCTCCTCTCTTCAGGGCTTCTTTCGCCGTTTCAACACCATCTTCATTGACATACACCGCCATAATGGCTTGGTTGGGTTTCACTCTCGCTGCTCTGCCGATAGGTTTTCCGAAGGCCTTCCTCATTCCATCCTGGAGCCTATCAGCGTGAGCTCCGAAGATCATCTTGTTCTCCCTAAGGATAATGTGGGGGTATGGCAAGATCTTGAAGAAGAAGTTGTTTCCGAGCTTCCTCTGTAATAAACGGTTTACTGCTATCCGTCCAGCTTCAAGAGAGTTGTGGCGTATCTGCCCGTCCTCTAGAGCTACTAGTGATAAGTGAACGTTGAACTTCGCGTTCGGGTCTCCCATGGTGAACTTAACGATTTTGGGTTGAGGATGGCCTCGAATGTACTTCTTCCTTGTATAAGGTTGCCCTTTCGGTTTTCTGTAATTCCGTGCCTTCATCTGCTTCTATCCCTCTCTGCATACACAAGAACTGTAATATTTAAAGTATTTGTTGCGGTTAAAGATTGTTCAAAGGGCGAGTTTTATATCCACTTAACTGGTAAAAATAATTAATTCTTAGATTGTAACGGAACAGAAGCCAGATGAGATTCAAGGATAATGTAGTACTGCTCTTTAGCTCCATATTCTTGGCATTAATGACCGGTGGAATGGTTAACGTTGTCCTACCGTTATATTTGAAGGATTTAAGTATATCCCTCGTTGGGATGGGGCTCATATTCTCCTTGGCACCGATCATCGGTATGATTATCCAATCTACTGTAGCCGCCCATTCAGATATCGTTGGGAGGAAAGGATATTTCTCCATAACATTTCTACTCAAAAGTATAGCCTACGGACTCTACTCGATCTGCAAAATTGCAGTAGGCTTTGCAGCTTTGAACATATTAGACTCCCTCTCCCAATATCTGAGAGCGGCGGTGGAGAAGCCGTTACTTGTGGATATCTCACCAAAAGGAGAGGTAGGACGTACATTAGGAGCCTACTGGGGGATCTTTGGTATAGCCGCCGCTATAGGGATACTCATATCTGGAGTAATATTACTGCTTGTCGGATATTTCTGTCTCTTCTTACTATGCAGTGTAATATCTTTTGCAGGTTTCATAATAAGCCAGATCGCAGCAGCTCCAGCCTTTAAAAGAAGAAACATACATTTCAATATCAAGAAGACGTTTAACTTTAAGGAGTTGAGTTGGAATCTTAAGATTCTGTTCTTATCGGGTTTCTTGATAGGGTTCGCGATAAGTGTGGTGGAGAGATTCGCTCTCCCTATTTTTCTCCAACAAGATTTGAAAGCCGATCCCACATTAATAGGAATCACAATAGGGTTAGCATGGTTAGCGATGGGGATACCCCCCATGATCTGGAGGGGGATGACAGATGCTCACTCGCCAGTTAAACTCTATGTCTTCGGATTAGAAAGTGGATTGGGTATGATGGTTGGGTCCGTAGGGTCGGGGATCATAAGTGAAATAGCAGGTTTCAGACCCCTCTTCGTTATAAGCGGAGTGCTTTCCTTAGCCTCTGCTTTAATAATTCTCTCTGCTATCCGTGGTTACAAATAAAAGAAAAATTTAATCATGTTCTTTCATTTTTTCTAGTTCCCTTGCTAATTCGGATATGAGTTCTTTCCCTCTCTTACTCAGTCTCTTGGGGACTTGGACACGTACCTCCACGAATTGGTCTCCCCTACCCCATCGGTTAAGGTGGGGCATCCCCTTCCTCTTAAGTCTGAAGAGGGTTCCACTCTGAGTCCCTGGCGGTATCTTCAGTTTTGCCTTTCCATCTAAGGTTGGTACCTGGACCTCTGTGCCTAACGCTGCTTCGGGGAAGCTTATGTCCAGCGTGTACAGGAGGTCATCCCCCTCTCTCTTGAATAATGGATGAGGCTTTACTCGTATAAGGATGTAGAGGTCTCCGTTCGACCCTCCTCTTACACCAGCTTCCCCTTCACCAGCCAATCTAAGCTCGTAACCAGTATCTATTCCAGCGGGTACCTTAACTCGAATACTCCTGGGTCTAGTCACTTTGCCCGTTCCGTGACAGTTTAGGCAGGGCTCATCGATTACTACGCCTTCACCGCCGCATCTGTCACATATCTCTACACGGGTGAAGTGAGCATAGCCCAGGGATTTAGAGTAGCGAATCTGTCCCGATCCCCTACATTTTGGACATTCACGAGGTGAAGTGCCGGGTTTTGCTCTGCTTCCACGACAAACGGGGCATATCTCTGCTCGTGGAATTCTTATCTCCTTCTCGACGCCTCTAGCGGCTTCTTCAAGAGTTACCTCTAGAGTATAACTCAGGTCTCTGCCTCTCTGTGGGGCATGCCTACCCACCTGCCTCGTTCGTCCACCGAAGAACATATCGAAGATACTATCGAAGCCTCCGAAGCCGAAACCCAAGTCACGGAATATACTGTCGAAATCTACTCCTCGGAAGAGGTCGTCATAAGTGTATTTGCCGCTTATACCAGCGTGACCGAAGCGGTCATACTGCGCTCTCTTCTCATCGTCGGAAAGAACAGCGTAGGCTTCGGATATCTCTTTAAACTTCTCCTCTGCATCAGGAGACTTATTTCTGTCTGGGTGATATTTAAGAGCGAGTTTTCTATAGGCCCTTTTTATCTCTTCCTTAGTAGCGTTCCTTGGCACGTTAAGAATTTCATAGTAGTCTCTCTTGGTCATCTAGGTTCATCTGTTAAGTTTTGGAATATTACGCAAGAGGCTATTTCTCCTTATCCCCCACAACTTCATAATCTGCATCTACTACCTTTTCCTTCTTCTCTTGTCCACTCGACTTTGACTCGCTTTTCTGAGTAGCTGCTTGTTGTTGGGTGGCTTGTTGGTAGATTACTGTGCCTACTTCCTGTAGAATCTTAGCGAGCTCTTCCGATTTAGCCTTTATAGCCTCCACATCCTTACCACTGAGCGTCTTACGTAACTCAGAGATCGCCTTATCGACACGTTCAATCTGCTCCTTGCTCAATTTATCCCGTAGATCCGTTTTCGTCTTCTCCGCGGTGTAGATCAGCGAGTCTGCACTGTTCCTAATTTCAGCTTCCTCCTTTTTCTTCTTGTCCTGCTCCGCAAACTGTTCGGCTTCCCTAATCATCCTCTCTTTTTCCTCCTCTGAGAGCTTTGTGGATGCTGTTATGGTGATCTTCTGTTCCTTATTCGTAGCCAAGTCTCTAGCGGATACATTTAATATGCCGTTGGCGTCTATGTCGAAGGTCACTTCTATCTGCGGTACACCTCTTGGTGCGGGAGGGATACCGGTTAGGTTGAACATGCCCAAAGAGACATTATCAGCCGCCATAGGTCGTTCTCCCTGGAGGACATGTATTGTAACAGTGGTTTGGAAGTCAGCGGCCGTAGTGAATATTTGGCTCCTTCTGGTGGGTATCGTTGTATTCCTCTCAATTATCTTTGTGAATATGCCTCCCAGAGTCTCTACACCTAAGGAGAGGGGTGTAACATCAAGTAGAACAAGGTCCTTAATTTCTCCGGCGATCACTCCTCCCTGAATAGCGGCGCCGACGGCAACACATTCCATTGGATCCACTCCCCTTTCGGCTGGTTTGCCCATTATCTCCTCAATGAACCGTCTTACCAGAGGCATCCTTGTCTGTCCACCTATAAGGATTATTTTGTCTATGTCGGAGGGTTTGAGCTTGGCGTCTTCCAAAGTCCTCCTTATAGGCTCTTCTATCTTCCGGACTATAGGCATAACTAGCTGCTCCAACTTCGCCCTAGTAAGTGTGTAATGGAGGTGCTTCGGGCCACTCTGATCCGAAGCTATGAAGGGTAGGTCGATATCTGTTGTGAGGAGTGTAGAAAGTTCTATCTTTGCCTTCTCTGCAGCTTCCTTTAGCCTCGCCATGGCCATCTTGTCACCGCGGAGGTCTATCCCCGTTTCCTTCTTGAATTCCTCAACCAGATGGTTCACAATCGCGTTGTCTAGATCTGCTCCTCCTATCTTCGTATCACCGCTCGTGGAAAGAACCTCGAAAACTCCACCCCCGAACTCCATGATTGTGGTGTCGTTTGTGCCACCGCCGAAACTAAAGACCATTATCTTCATCTCTTTCTCCATCTTATCGAGACCATAAGCCAATGCCGCTGCTGTAGGCTCATTTATTATCCTTACCACCTCAAGCCCCGCTATCTCCCCAGCGTCTTTAGTAGCCTGCCTCTGATTGTCATTGAAGTGGGCTGGAACCGTGATAACCGCTTTTTTCACCTCTTCCCCAAGAAATGTCTCCGCGTCTCTCTTTATCTTCTGGAGAATAAAAGCTGAGATCTGTTGAGGAGTGTACTCTTTTCCGTAAACCTTCACTTTATAGTTGGTTCCCATCTTCCTCTTTATCTCGAATATCGTCCCCTCAGGATTCGAGATAGCCTGCCTCTTCGCCGGTTCACCGACAAGGAGTTGCCCATCCTTAGTAAAGGCAACTACCGACGGGAACATCTTCCCCGCTATCGTCGGTCCCTCTGCGCTGGGAATCACAACCGGTCTTCCAGCCTCTAGAACCGCAGCGGCTGAGTTTGTGGTACCTAGGTCTATGCCGAGTATCTTCTCTCTTTTCACCCTCTTTTCTTCACTCATAACGTTCAACCCACCTTGCATGAAGATTTAGAACCATCAAAAGCCTTAGGTGTTGAGGCTATCTTAACCATACTCGGTCTGATAACCTTACCGTTTAGAATGAAACCCTTCCTCACTTCCTCAATCACCGTCCCATCCGGATACTCTTCTGTGTTTACCTTAACCACTGCTTCATGTAACTTAGGATCGAAAGGCTTACCTATAGCCTCTATTTTACTCAAACCCTCGCTTTCAAGAGTGCTATACATCTTTTTAAGTACAATTTCAACCCCTTTAATAAGGGCGTCCTTATTTTTTGTCTCTCTTCCGCTCTTGACAGCTAACTCCAACTCATCTATCACATTTAAAAGCTTCTTGATTAACTTTTCATTACCATACTTTATTGACTCCTCGATTTCTCGTTTCACCCTCCTGCGGTAATTCTCAAAATCCGCTTGGAGGTACAACAGACGGTTTATATACTCTTCCGTCCTCTTCCTTTCCGCTTCTAATTTCATCTCAAGTGACTTAATTCTGCTAATCTTCTTTCTCCTACTACGCTTCGGTCCCTCTTCTCCTTTCACATTTTTTGGAAGCGGTTGAAGATCCACGGAAGACCCTCTCCAAATAATACGTTATTTTCTGAAAATCACAAAATGTAATATAAATATAGCGTGTAACTTCTCTCATAGATCCAAAAAAGAAGAGATGCCTCACGTAAAGCTTATATTTACGCGATATTTCTCTAATTGTCTCGAAAAACGTAGAGAGGTCATAGAAAGATGGCTGCACAACTTTCTGGAACTCCGGTTCTCATCCTTAAGGAAGGATCGACTCGTTCACGAGGAAAAGAGGCTCAACATGCAAATATAATGGCGGCGAAGATAGTCGCGGAGGCTGTGAAGAGCGCTTTAGGTCCCAAGGGCATGGATAAAATGCTCGTTGATAGCTTCGGCGATGTCACAATCACAAGTGATGGGAGAACCATTTTAGATGAAATGGATATCCAGCATCCAGCTGCTAAGATGATGGTTGAGGTAGCTAAAACCCAAGATGACGAAGTTGGAGATGGAACTACAACTGCTGTTATAATCTCGGGAGAGTTGCTATCAAAGGCTGAGGAGTTAATTGGTAAAAATGTGCATCCTACCGTTATCATAGATGGATATCGGAAGGCTGCAAGGAAGGCCCTAGAGGTTTTGGAGAGTTTAGCGATACCTATAGATCCTAAAGATAGGGAGTTCATAAAGAAGGTTGCTATGACCTCTATGGCCAGTAAACTTGTTTCTGAGAATAGAGAACAATTAGCTGAAATTGCTACCTCAGCCGTCCTTCACACCGCGAGAGAAATAGACGGAAAATTCAAGGTTGATCTAGACGATATCATGGTGGAGAAGAAGGCTGGGGAGTCCCTTAGAGACACTAAGTTGATTAAAGGCCTTGTGATTGATAAAGAGGTTGTCCATTCGGGGATGCCCAAGAGAATCGAGAAGGCGAAGATCGCGCTTATAGACAGAGCATTAGAAGTTGAAAAGACAGAGTTTGACGCGAAAATAAACATTGATTCCCCAGAGGCCATGGAGGCCTTCCTAAAAGAAGAGGAGAACATGCTGCGAAGCATGGCTGGGAAGATTGCAGCGACAGGCGCAAACGTACTTATCTGTCAAAAAGGCATCGATGATATGGTTCAACATTTCTTGGCAAGGGAGAAGATCCTTACTGTTCGAAGAGCTAAGAAGTCTGATATGGAAAAACTTGCGAAGGCCACTGGTGGAAGAATAGTCACAAATCTTGACGATCTGAAGTCTGAGGATCTCGGTTACGCTGCTTTAGTTGAGGAGAGGAAGATCGGAGATGACAAGATGGTCTTCATCGAAGGCTGCAAGGATCCGCA
>CAZOCN010000051.1:0-9377 GCA_964578315.1 uncultured Candidatus Bathyarchaeia archaeon | reverse complement strand
TTTTTCGTAGGTTTATTAAAGGTCTAGACTCTAAGGGTGTCTTCCTAATAATAGTCTTAGATGAGATCGATGAACTTGTTAAATCTAAAGGCGATAGTCTTCTCTATGAACTTACAAGAATCAACGAGTCCCTAATAGAAGGAAAGGTGTCAGTTGTCGGTATATCCAACGATTTAAAATTTAAAGAATTTCTAGACCCTAGAGTATTAAGTTCCCTGAGTGAGGAAGAGATTATCTTTTCACCTTATAATGCAAAGGAGCTTAAAGATATTTTACAACAGAGAGCTGTTCTAGCCTTTTATGAAAATGCAATTAATGACGGGGCCTTAAGTCTTTGCGCTGCTTTAGCCGCTGCTGAGCATGGTGATGCTAGAAGAGCACTGGATCTTTTAAGAGTTGCTGGTGAGTTGGCTGAAAGGGAAGGGTCAGATTTCGTTTCTGAGAATCACATTCGAAAGGCAGAGAGGCGTATGGAACATGATAGAGTTGTGGAAATTTTGGAGAACCTTCCTTTACATTCTAAGTTGATCCTCTGTAGTATGTATCTTCTGAATAAAGCTAACGTTCAATATGCTATTACAGGTGATATTTATCAAATCTATAGTGAGTTATGTAAACTATCTGGTTTCTCCACTCTTACACAGAGACGTGTAAGCGGAATAATTAATGAACTGGATACTATAGGCTTATTGAATACTAGGGTTGTCAGTTTAGGTAGATACGGTCGGACAAAGAAGATATTCTTAGCTGTTGATAGAACTCCTATCAGAGAAGTTTTCCTAAAGGACGCTCGCCTAAGTATCTTAATTGAGTATAAACCTAGATGCCTCTTCAGCAAGTCTGGAAAAGGTATGCTTGAACGAATTAAAAATCAAAGGTAGATTATACAAACGATATCGGAGTGACTTCCAGATTCTGTAGGTTCACTACAGGTACCACTCCTGGTGTAGGCATTAGTCCCATCATTCTCTGATATTCAGTTTGTCTTTGCCAAGCTCCTGTATTTACGATTAGAGTTCCCTTATAGGAGTTGTATCTCCAAACGTGAATATGACCAGCTGCGAATATATCTGGTGGACTTTCTATTATTAAGTAATCTTTTTCTTCTGGCGCTAGAAGGGTTCTTTGTCCGTAGATTGGCGCTAAATGCCTACTTTGAAGTAGAACTTTCATGGCCAAGTCTGGGGTGTGGAAGGTGATGTCCGGGATGTTTGCTATTACATCATCGATGCTTCTTCCGTGGTATAGGAGAAGTTCTACTCCATGGAGTTTTATTGTGCTTGGTTCTCCTAGAGAGTAGATTTTCCGTTTTTCGTAGATAGGTTCTACGTAATCTCTCGGTATGGCTGGTTGAGGAAGGGCTCTCCGTACAGCGTCATGATTTCCTGGGATTATTATAACTTCCACATAATCCGGTATTTGTTCAATAAATTTAGCTACCTGTTGGTATTGTTCTTGGATATCTTTGGTTAAGAGCTCCTCTATCTGGTTTGGATACACTCCTATCCCATCTATCAAGTCGCCTAAAATCACTAAATATTTTGTATGACTAGCGAGTTTTCTTAATCGTCTGTTTCCATATTCACCCCTGATCCAGTAGATGAACCTTTGAAACTCTTTTTCCATGAAGGTTTTGCTTCCAACATGGAGGTCTGAAGTTAAAACTACATTCACCGGTTCAGGTGATAATTTCCGATTTATCTTGCTTGGTATTTCTGGGAAGATTACTTCTTCAGCGAAGAATAGATCATTTCCAGTTTTTGTAGCTATTATACAGATTACTTGGTCTAGGAGAATGTTTCGTGCTTTTTCGATTAGTTTGTTCTTTGCTTTTTGCGTGATTAATATATTTGCTTCTGAATCAAGGTCTTCAATTTTTAAGGAGATTATTCCCTTTCTTTCCTTCTTTTCTGTGACCATCCCAATTATTTTTACCTTCGTTTTCTCTTTTGCTTTGTTTGCTTCGTTGATAGGTATGGCGTCTTTGCAGTCTATTCGCATTTTAAGGAATTTTGATAGTTTTAAGAATCGATCTTTGAAGTAAGTTAGATACCCCTCCATAGTTCCTGAAGGATTCAGAAAGTTTGTAGGATCCGAGAGGACATTTATGTCTGCTTCTATCTCTTTCGCGTAGGGTTTGAATCTAGACTTTGATGATTTATAAACTGGTTTCTTAGGAAGCACCTCTCTGCTTGCTCTCTCCAATAATTCTCTAGTAATAAGGAAAGTTTCGATCTTCTCTTCTTCGATTTTTTTAAGAACTTCACTCATTAACAGAACAGGGTCTTGCCCCTCTTCAAGGTTCTTCAAGAACTCAAAAGCTTCTTTATCCAGTTGAAAGCCTGCGGATATACTCATATCAACTACTTTCTTTAGAGCTTCTAGAATCGCCAGCTTGAACCTCACCAATAACGAGTTTTATTCTATCCCATATTTCCCTTTCTCTGTTTAAATTCTTTCTTAGGAATTAGAGGAACATGCAAAAATAAAAGGGATGATTTAAGTATTAGGTATGGTGCCGCGGTGACAGAGCGGAAATGTGCTGGCCTCGAGATCAAATTTGCTTAATAGGGCTAGACTAGTAAGCCAGTGGTCCTTTGGGCCACAGGGGTTCGAATCCCCTCCGCGGCGCCACTTAATGTAGAGACAGCTTACGTCGATCAGTTTGTTAGGTAGTGTTTTACATTAAGTTGATGTATGTATTTCTAAATACTTGGTTATCTTCATAAGAACTCACAGCTTTTTTTAAATTTGAGGTCTAATTCTGGGGATAGTTTTATAAAATCGTAGCGATTGTTAAGAATTCAGCTGGTGTTTCCTTTGTCTATGTCTGGTAGAGATAAAATGCTCAAAGCGATTACTGAAGGGACATTGACAGAGATTCCTGTGGTAATCCCTTACATAGGTATCTTCCTTCGTGATCATTGGGAGGAGATAACCAATGAGCCTTGGTGGATACAGAATTCATGGAATCTAGAATCGAGGATAAGAGTGGATAAGGCTTTAGAAGAAAAGATAGATATTGATTGGATGAGCTGTCGTCTATGCCCTTCAAGTGTTTGGAGGCTTAGTCACCAAATTAAGGTGATAAACAACGAGGTGTATCTGGTAGGTACTTATCCTGCTTATCAAGGGTCCGTGGAGAAGCTTCATCGTCCTCCTCCAGGAGGGATTCAAGAATCTCTCAGTACGCGTACACGAGAGGGGGCCGCCCTACCTAAGCCTCTCATAGAATCTGAAAAGGACGTAGAAAAATACGTCACTGTTATTAAAGCAGAGGAGCTGATCAAAAGTGGTATGCTGGATTATGCGAAGGAAGTCGTGAAGGAGTTCCATTCAAGGAGGTTTATAGTCGCTCCTGTAACCTCGCCTCTCTGGACAGCTTACAGTTATTTTGGATTTAAAGGTTTAATAGTCAACTTATATCGCAATCCAAGGCTTATCAAGTTTCTCCTTGAAAAATTGACTATGCAACAGAGGGAACACATTGAAGCCTTTGCCCGTGTAGGTGTCGATGGCATCTGGATAGAAGAATGCCTTTGTTCAGCAGACGTTATCTCTCTTAGGAACTTTAAGAAGTTCACGTTGCCCTACGTTTGTGAGTTAATATCGGAGATAAGGAAACAGAAGATGAAGAGTATCTACTATCCCTGTGGTGATGTGAGTGACCGTTTAGAGCTTATGGTGGAGGCGGAGCCAGATTGTATTTCTCTAGAGGAGAGTAAGAAGAACTTCACTATAGACTTAGAGTGGGTGGATAAGGTTGTAAATGGGCGAGTTTGCATCTTTGGTAACTTAGATGCCGTTGCAGTTCTCCAGAATGGCACGTTGGAGGAGTTGAAGAGTGAATTGGAGAGGCAGATAAGAATTGGAAGAGAACATGGAAGATTCGTTATGTCCCTTGGAAGCCCCGTAACACCTCAAACTCCTACCTCCCGCGTTAGAGAGTACGTGGATCTCACGAGGGTTCTCAGTCAACAACTCTAACTTTTTGGTTGTCATAAACTGTTTAGAAGAAAATTTATACCGAAGAGTATGAGTACTATTCCAAAAGCGAAGATTAAGATTCTATAAACTCTTGAACCGATCAAATTTACGCCTATCTTTGAGAGATATGCAGTGCCTATTAACCAGGCGTAGTCCATCCAGATATGTGCCACGAACATTATTAGAACTCCGAAGATTTGAGCTAAAAGGAGGGCTTCTACGATCAATTTTGCTCCTACACTGAGCCACCAAATTATGAAAAAGGGATTTAATCCCGTGAATAGGACACCTAAAATGAGCGGGTTTTTAGTTACTCGATCTCTTCCAGCTGTTTTAAGAACGTTAGTTTTTAGGCTTTCTTTGATCTGCAGAATCCCAAATAACACTAAAGCGCATCCTCCTAGTAAACCGATTATGCTTCTGATGAGAGGTTGAGTGACCTCCTTTAGAAGTCCTAAAGCTAGGAGAATTACCAGTGGGAACTCTATTATTGTGTGTCCTATGGAAAATAAGAGCCCCGCACGGGCACCTGACCTCATACCCTCTGAGATATTAGCAAAGAATAGAGGTCCAGGAGCTAAGGCTCCAGAAGCGGTGACTATAATCACCATAAACAGTAACTCGTACAGATCCAAAGGTTCTCTTCCCATCTAGCCTTTTCTGTATTTTTTACGTAAATCGAAGGTTCGCTATTTTTAGGTCTCCGACCGCTCTTCAAATTGGAGTCTCATAGGGTCTTGGCCATTTTGGAGTAGGCATCCTTTTCTCCCGTAGATAGGGATATTTCTTGAAGATCCTCTCGTATCTTCTGTAAGGTAGTGGAGGCATCACATCAGGGTCTATCCTTATATCTATCACCGTGGGCTTCTCAGATTCTATGGCTTCCTTAACTTTTTCTTTTACTTCTCCTGGTTTTTCCGCTACGTAACCTTGGCAATGGCATGACTCAGCTAATTTTATAAAATCTGGGTCGAAGGAGGAGGTTGCAATGTATCTCTCCGGCTCCCATTTTCCATAGCCCATTTTTTGGCCGTGCTTTATTCTTCCCAACATTCCATCGTTCAGTATACACCAAACTACTGGTATGTTATAGGCGGCAGCCGTTGTTATCTCCTTTCCTAACATTTGAAAACTCGCATTTCCAACTATGTCTATAACGGGTCTATCTTTACATGCTAATTTGGCTCCTATGGCAGCGGCTACACTGAAGCCCATAGAAGTGTGTCCTCCATCTACAAGGAAAGTCCTCGGCGGGCCAATCGCTTGTATGTACCTTTCAGCCCAGGACAGATTGTTTCCGCAGTCTGTCCAGATTATAGCCTCTTTCCCTGCAGCGTCGCGTATCTCTTTACATGCTCTTTGAGGCATTAATGGAACAGCTTCAGAGAACATCTCCGCTTCATTGTAATATTTGAGTTCTTCCTTCAATTTGAGAACTCTTTTCATTCTTTCCTTCTTCTTACTTTCTAACTCATCTAACTTCTCCTTCGGCATTTTACTCAGTTTCGCCTTTATAATTTGGATAAGGTCTAGTAGAACCGCCTTAGCGTCTCCCCAGATACCGACTTGGGTGGGGTAGTTCTTACCTATTTCAGTGGGGTCTATGTCGATGTGGATTATCTTTCTACCGCCAAAATTCGGCGACCATCTTATAGTTGTACATTGATGGAACATGCAGCCTATGGCGAGGAGCACATCCGTTTCCTCTCTCCTCAAAAGCAAATTTGCTGTATCATGCCCTTCTCTCCCTCTAACTCCAATGGCTAAGGGGTGGTCCTCAGGGAAGGAACTTTTACCCATGAGCGTTGTCGCGACAGGAATTGATAGGAGCTCAGCTAATTCAATTACTTCAGGGGAGGCTTCGGAAGATAGTACTCCGCCACCCGAAAGTATAGCGGGGCTTTCAGCGTTTATTAGGAGATCCGCAGCTTCCTTAATCTGTTCTATATCTCCCCGGATTCTCCCAGTGCTTCTGTATTCATAGGGGTTCCAGATCCTTTCAACTTCAACCGTCTCTCTTATCACATCTTGAGGAATGTCAATGTGTACTGGTCCCTTGCGACCAGTCAACATGATCCTAAAGGCTCTCCTTGCAACTTCCGGAGCTCTCTCAGCATGAAAAAGTAGAACACTCCACTTCGTAACTTGAGCGAATAATCCCACGTGGGAAAGGGACCTCGGTCCCCACCCTGAAGCATCCTGGATTCCTCCTTTTCCAAATTGATCCTTGGTGACGTTATTGGTGACTGCCAGTACTGGAATGGAGTTCTGGTACGCAACGTGTAAACCTGAAGCTAAATTCACTCCTCCAGGACCCACAGTTCCCGTGCATCCAGCTACACGGTGTCCCGCCATGTAATAACCGGTTGCCATGAAGCCAGCTCCCTGTTCATGTCTCGTCAGAATAGTCTTTATTTCTGGGATGAAATCGTAAAGTTCATTAAAGAAGGGACTTATCCCCCCACCAGGAACTCCGAAGAAATACTCCACTCCCTCTCCTTTAGCATACTCCAATAAACATCTGCCCACATTCAACTCTAACTTTCCCTTCTTCCTTCGGAAGTTTTCTTCAATTCTAATTAATAACATTGACTCCTTTTCCCTTTTTGAGTAATAATTTAAAGTTAAATAGGGACAGTAGGTATTCTTGAAAGGCTTCCACCAAAAAGGGTCATGCTTTAGGAGTAAAGGGTTTGATGATAAAAAATAGAGGTCTCCTTCTCTCCCATGGAAATATTCCTCTAAGAAAGGTAGTAATAGATATCCTAGACCGAGCATTGGAGAAAGTGAACCTTTACTCTGCAACTAGACGCCTAATAAAATTAAAAGGAGACTTTCTTTCCGTAGGGGCTCTCTCCTACAATCTGAAGAAGCTGGGCAGCATATACGTTCTTGGTGCAGGAAAATCCACTAGACCCATCGCGGAAGCCCTGGAGGATATCCTAGGAGACCGTATAAGCGGAGGAGTGATCATTCTAAAAAGAGGCGAAAAGTCTAGACTTCGGAGGATCGAGGTTTTAGAGGCAAGTCATCCCCTCCCCGATGAGGACGGTCTGAAAGGAGCGAGGAAGGTACTGGAAGTCGCTGGGAAGGCGAAAGATCGCGATTTAGTTTTTTGTGTCATAACTGGAGGCAGCTCGGCGTTGATGCCTCTGCCCCCTCCTAGTATATCTCTGGAGGAGAAACGGGAGGTTACGGATCTTCTTCTAAGGAGTGGTGTAAGTATCCAAGAGATAAACGCCGTAAGAAAACACCTCTCCCTCATTAAGGGAGGAAGATTAGCGTTGCAGATTCACCCCGCCGAGATCATAAACCTCACAGTATCGGATGTCATCGGGGACTATGAAGCCTTAGACTGCATAACAGATCCTACTGTGCCCGATAGATCCACTTTCAAGGACGCCCTTGAAGTTCTGAGGAGATATAAACTACTGGAAAAAGTTCCCTCTTCAGTTAGGAAATACCTCGAGAAGGCAGATCCAAATATGGAAACTGTTAAGGATTTCAAGGGATTAAAAGTTCACACATTTATTTTAGCAACTAACAGGGATCTTTGTGAGGCGGCGGAAAACGCGGCTAAGGAGTTAGGTTTTGAATCTATGCTTTTATCGACGATGATAGAAGGGGAGAGCCGGGAAGTAGGCGTTGCTATGGCTGGAATCGCGAAGGAGATTGAGAGGAACACGGGTCCTATTAAACCGCCTTGCGTAGTCATCTCTGGCGGAGAAACAACGGTTACGATCTGCGAGGAAGCCGTCGAAGGAGGTCCGAATCAAGAGTTCGTTTTAGGCTTTGCCTTAAAAATCTCTGGGAGCGATAAGATAGCTGTTGCCGCGATAGACACGGATGGAACGGATGGTCCCACAGGGGTGGCTGGCGGAGTAGCCGACGGTTACACAATCACGAGAGCTGAGAAAGTGGGGATTGACGTATTCGAGGATTTGAGGAGGCATAACTCTACAGGTGTTCTTAAGGCCCTTGGAGACACCATATATACTGGACCTACCGGCATTAATGTTATGAACCTACGAGTCATGGTTATAGGTAAGTGATGGAGCGGAAGTAGTTGAAGAAGTTTGAGATAGAGGAAGTCCACGCTAGACAGATTTTAGATTGTAGAGGCAACCCTACAGTTCAAGTTGACGTTCGAACTAAAGGAGACGTGTTGGGAAGGGCAGACGTTCCGCAGGGGAGGTCGACTGGAAAACATGAAGCCTACGTTCTCCGTGATGGCGGAAGAGCCTACTTGGGTAGAGGGGTCTTGAAAGCTGTTGAGAACGTCAACAAAGTGATCGGTCCAAAGTTGAGGGGTGTGGATGTTAGGAAACAGCGGGAGATCGACGCTTTAATGAGGGAACTAGACGGCACGGAGGATAAGTCAAATTTAGGCGCCAACGCCATCGTAGGCGTCTCCTTGGCTGTCTCTAAAACCGCAGCGAAGGCTCTCGGTCTACCCCTTTACAGATACGTTGGCGGACCAGACGCCTTTATACTGCCAGTTCCCTTGTTGAACTATATAAACGGTGGAAAACTTGCGGCCACAGACCTTGACTTTCAGGAGCATATTATAATTCCTGTCGGCGCTAAGACTTTTTCTGAAGCGATGAGGATGAGTGTGGAAGTCTACCTTTTACTAGGGGAAATGTTGGCTAAGAAGTACAATAAGTATGTCCTGAACGTTGCTGACGAGGGAGGTTACACGCCTCCCATGACGGACCCGAGGGAGGCCTTCGACGCTGAACTTGAAGCTATAGAAGAGCTCGGTTACGACAGCTCCTTTGTCCTAGGTTTAGATGTTGCAGCAACCCACCTCTACAATAGAAGAACTGGTCGTTATAGGCTCATGGGAAAGGAGATAACTCGGGAGGAATTAATTGACTTCTATGAAGATCTTGTTAATGCTTATCCGGTGGAGTCCATTGAGGACCCCTTAGAGGAGGAGGACTTTGAGGGCTTCGCAGAGCTGACTAGATCCCTCAACATTCAAATCGTAGGCGACGACCTTTTTGTAACAAACCCGAAGCGGTTAAGGAAAGGGATAGAATTGAGAGCGGCTAACGCTCTCCTCTGGAAGGTGAACCAGATCGGGACCCTAACTGAAGCGTTAGAAGCGGCTAATCTCGCTTATAGACACGGCTATGGAGTGCAAGTTTCTGAGAGGTCTGGTCAGACAGAGGATACTTGGCTTGCCGATCTAACCGTAGCTCTCAACGCTGGACAAATAAAGACGGGGGCTCCCTGCAGAAGCGAACGGACCGCACAATATAACCGTCTCTTCCAGATCGAGGAGGAACTAGGCACCGTAGCACGATATCCTGGGAGGAACTTCAGAAGGCCCTTCTGATAGGTGTTCTTTAGGAGAATCGATAGACCGTTGGTTGAGTATTTCT